>DJFR01000172.1:8357-25144 GCA_002432545.1 Flammeovirgaceae bacterium UBA5867
GATTAACGGATAACGGTTAACGATGCTACGCTCATACCCTGCAAGGCGCTATCAGGGAGTTAGAATTAGTAATCGATGCCTTGTACCTGTATGGTATGCGCATTTACGTTACCTTTGCAAGCTATTGTATAGAGCGGGGAAGGCTGCGTTACGCGTAGTTCGTTCGCTGCATTTGGTAACACTGTCAACATAGCATTGTGAAGCAAGCCATTCCATCCATTTTACGAAACAGAATTTTCCAGCACGTGTTGTTCTGGGTGGCTCACCTGGTGTTTTATGCTACGCTGTATGGAAGTTTTCAGGAGAATTATCGCCAGACTTTTTTCGAAGAGCTGCTATACCTGCCAGGGCGCATGCTCTTTACATACTTTACCATGTATTACCTGCTGCCGAAGTTTTTGCTGCCTGGCAAGTATGGCGAGTTTGCACTTTCATTTTTAGTGGCATCGTTTCTGGCGGGCACATTGCAACGTTACTTTGCCTATAACTTCTACTACCCTATATATTTTCCGCAGGCACTGTCTGATCCGTTCTTTTACTTCCCGAAGATCGTAAAGATGTTTGTGATGATATACCCGGTAACGTTCACCGCCACCGCTATAAAATTGTTGAAGTATTGGTATACCAACCAGAAAGCGCAGCAGGTATTGAAAGAAGAAAAGCTGCAGGCAGAACTCAAGTTTCTGAAGACACAAATACATCCGCACTTTTTATTCAACACGCTGAACAACTTGTATGCACTTACGTTGAAAAAATCAGAGCGTGCTCCGGATATGGTATTGAAACTTTCCGAGCTGATAAACTATATGTTGTACGAATGTACCAGCGATGAAGTGCCGCTGGCGAAAGAGATAAAATTCATTCGTAACTATATCGATATTGAAAAGATGCGTTACGGTGACAAGCTGGATGTGGACATTCGTATAACCGGAGAGGTAAGTGATCGTACGATTGCTCCACTTATACTCCTGCCGTTTGTTGAAAACTGTTTCAAACATGGTGCCAGCGAAGAACTGTCGCAGTCGTGGGTGAAAGTTAGTGTAGATGCGCAGGAACATGTTATCCTGGTTAAAGTTGAGAACAACAAAACGAATGGTAACGGACATGCGCGTAAAGAAGGCATCGGTATACAGAATGTAAAACGCAGGCTTGATCTGCTCTATCCCGGGCAATACGAACTGAAGATCATGAATGGAGAAGAAACTTTTCTGGTTGTACTCACCATTAATCAGTTTGTTACCGTTAATTAGTACAGTTGAAATATGCTGGTATAAATGCCGGCAAAGTATATATTTCAGAAAGATGAATCCAACAGTATAACCATTATGAAGTGTATCATTGTTGATGACGAGCCGCTGGCGATAGAAATCCTTGAATCATATGTGAGCAAGATTGATCAGCTGGAAATTGCCGGAACATTCCGAAATGCTGTATCTGCTTTTGCTTTTCTGCAGCAGAACACGATCGATCTCATCTTCCTGGATATACAAATGCCGAAGCTCTCAGGAATCGATTTTCTGCGAACACTCAAAAATCCCCCGAAGGTAATTCTCACCACTGCGTTTCGTGATTATGCATTGGATGGTTTCGAACTAGAAGTTGTCGATTACTTATTAAAGCCTATACCATTCGAGCGATTCTTAAAAGCTGTAGCCAAAGTACTGCATCAACCGGCTGCTCCTGTTGCCGCTGCTGTTAAAACAGAAACGGCTTCGCCCGACAGCTTTGTATACTTCAAGGTTGACAAGAAGATGATCAAAACACGCATGGCCGACATCCTGTATATTGAAAGTATAAAAGACTATGTAAAGGTTAAGACAGCCGATAAAGAAATTATTACCCAGCAAAAAATAAGTTACCTCGAAGAAAGTCTGCCGCGCGAATTATTCCTGCGTATACACCGGTCGTTTATTGTGAATGTAGAGCGCATCGATGCATACTCCGCTACCGATGTTGAGATCGGTAAACACTTTGTTCCGATCGGGCGTAACTATAAAAATGATGTTATGAAAATACTGGCGCGTCACGCTTTTTGATTCTGAATCGCCTGCTGCTGCGCGGCCTCCTGAGGTCCGTGGTTCGGAATTTCCATGGTAAATATAGTGCCCTTGCTTACCTCCGATTTTACATCGATGGTACCATGAAGTTTATCCACGGCTTCTTTCACAATGTATAGTCCGAGACCGGCACCTTCACTCCGATCGGTTGCGCGGAAGAACATATCGAATATCCGCGTCTGCAATTCCTCCGGTATACCTATACCATTATCTTCGAAATGTATTTTAGCACTCTTTGCATCGACTACAATGTTGATGTGAATGAATTGCTTTTTCTGTATCGGAGAGCGGTACTTGATCGCGTTTGAGATCAGGTTATTGCAGATAACACTCAGTCGTTGTGAATCTGAATAGAAAGGTTCGGATTCTTCCAGTGTAATCTGCTTCTCTATATTCTCCGATCCTTCCATATAGTATAATCGGTCGAACATATCTTCGATCAGTTGCTTCAGGTTTACCCGCTCAATGCGAACCTCGCTCCGGGCGTTGCGTGAGTAATCGAGTATCTCCTTTAACGTATTATCAAGTTTATGAATGCTCTGCTCGATCTTGTCGAAATACATATCATAAATCAAGTCATCATTCTTATCGTTCATCTTGGCTAACTGCACAAGACCCAATACCGACATGAGCGGAGCACGCAGGTTATGCGATACACTATATACAAAGCTGTCGAGTTCCTTGTTGATCTTAACGAGCTCGTTGTTCTGTTTACGCAAAGCCGACTCTGCTTTTTTTCGTTTGGATTCCATCTGCCGTTGCTTCAGCGCATTGTCAATGGCAGAGGGCAAACGTGCAAGGTTTGATTTGAGTACATAATCATCTGCACCCTGTTTCAAACAACTTACAGCAAATTCTTCTGACACGGTTCCGGTAACCAGTATAAACGGACCTTTGAAACCTGACTGCTTGCAGATCTTCAAAGCTTCCTGCGAGTTGAATTGTGGCAAGGCATGATCGGACAAAATAATATCCGGGCTATACTCGGCCAATGCCTTTACGAATTCCTCGCGGGTATCCACATTATAGCTGGTATAATCTATACCATCTTTTGTTAATGTACGATTGATCAGGCCGGCATCTTCCTCCCGGTCTTCCAGCATCAGAATTTTCAATTTTTTATCCATACGCTACTACTCCGTTTTCATACTGTTTATTTGATCGGTGGCTGATTGAGTATCAGCCAGAAAAATCCAATCTCCGAAACAGCACTTACAAATTTTTCAAACTCTACAGGCTTCACTATGTAGGCGTTAACACCTAATTTATACGTTTCAATTATATCTCGTTCCTCTTTGGAGGATGTTAATACTACAACCGGTATAATTTTTCGATGTTCGTCACTTTTAATCTTACGAAGTACTTCAATGCCATCTACCTTGGGCATTTTTATATCGAGCAGAATGATCTTTGGAAGTGAACCGGTTTGCGGAGAAAAGATAAAGTTCAGAGCCTCTTCTCCATCCTGTAAATGCAACAGATTATTAGCAAGGTTATGCTTCTTTAAAGCACGTATGGTTAATTCTGCATCGTCCGGGTTGTCTTCCACCAGCAGAATCTCAACAATATTATTCATAAGGGTAGTTTAGTGTTTGGGGCTTGTCCGGCAAAAAATGGAAGATATACCTTCTTATACTTTACCATGCATCTATGTATTTATACCATACCAGGGCATTTATTGGACAGACTCCAGCCAACCATACCAATACCCCCTGAAAATTTTGTGCCCGGTATACTTGTCTACAAGTATGATACCAATACGATGGCATGGAACGAATACGAGCGTGTATGCCTACCGTTATTGCGTTGCCGGAAATACAGTGAGACCCGTGCATTGAACTCTATATTTTACAGACGTAAAAGTGTGCTATAGTATGTACATCCGCATCCTGTGCTATACATAGTGAATATACGTTGGTTGTAGTGTATTTGGCTTTTGCAACAAGCTTGTTTTCAAACGGTTCAATCCAATAGTATACATCATAAAACAACCTTTCAAAGATGGTTGTCAACGCAGTGCCTGTATCAAAGCATCGATAAAAATATAGTCCTATCTCCCGCATCTAAAAAGTACACAATAGTTTTAACTGCCATCGGTATATCTAACTTATCCAATAATTAAATCAAATAGAAATGTTTTCATTCTGAATTGATTTATAGCTAACCTGATTCATGTAATAAATCAATTCGCTTTTTAAAGCGATACCATTAAGAAACGATTAATTTTCTATAAAAACAACGAAATACAAAAAAAGCACCCCCGAATATAGGAGTGCTTTTTTTCTTTCTTTCAATTAAAAGTAGCCCGAAGTCTATAACTTTTTAATGATGAACTCCACCCTGCGGTTTAACTGGCGGGTGTCTTCGTTATCATTGTTGGCAATCGGCATAGCACCGCCATAGCCTTTTCCGGAAATGCGTTTCTTGTCAATACCCTTCTCAGTAAGATAGTCTTTTACCTTATCAACACGGGCTTGCGATAGCTTCACGTTTTGTGCCGGTATACCCCGGTTATCGGTGTGACCGGCAAGTTCGATCTTCACATTGGGATTCGATTTGAGGAAAGAAATCACCATATCAAGTTCATCGTACGATTGTGGAAGCAGGTTGGTCTTGCCTTGCTCGAACAAAACATTCTTCAGGTTTACCGTAGTACCTACCTCTACAGGCTGCAGTTTAAAGTTCATCTCAAGCTCCTTCATCTCATATGTTTTGATGTCGAGCTTCTCCAAAGAGCTTACATACCCCGGAGCTTCGATCTTTACAACGTACTCGCTAACCGCAGGCACTACCAGTGAGTAACCGGCCTCTACCCCAGCCGTTGCGTCCTTCCGTTGTTGGGCCGGTGCCGGAGCGTTGAAGGTAATTTTAGCCTGTATAAATTCGTTCGTCTTGGCATTTAATACTTTACCGTAAATACGCACGCTGTTATCCGGAATAGCCGGTGTTGTTACCGGAGGTGTTGTATTCGTTTTTACAGCAGCCACTACGTTGGTTGTATCTTTTGGTGCCGGAGGCTGATCGCTGCGCTTGTGCATTTTTACATCGCCATAGCCATCGCTGTTCTTCGTGCTGGTATAGAGCGAAAACTCCTGCGATGAATAATCATGGTAATACAGATCGCGGCCTTCGGTGTTAATGGTTGGGCCTAGGTTTACCGGCTCTGACCAGTTCAGCCAGGTATCATCCAGGCGTGATGATGAATATATATCAAAACTGCCAAGTCCTTTTCTGCCGTTGCTGGAGAAATATAGTGTGCGACCATCATCGCTGAGCGATGGTGAAAGTTCCTGGAACTGTGTATTGATTACGGAGCCGAGGTTACGCGGTTCAGACCACTTGCCGTTACTGTCTTTCAACGTTATATACAAATCTTCAACGCCACGGGTACCGTATGTTTCTGCCGAAAACACAAAAGCACTTTCGTTTGGTAAAATATACCCGCTGATTGATTCTGATTTATTCTGAAAATAAGGAATAGTAATGTTCTCGGGAGATGACCAGTCGCTACCACTGCGTCTGGCTACCGCTATACCTTGTGTACGTGCCTGACCGGCTGCATCATAATGACTTAGCAGGAAAAGATTATTGCCGTTATCAGAGAAACCGGCTACACCATTAAAGCCACGGTTATTCAGGTGTGGCCCCGCGTGAATGGGCGCAGACCATTGATTGTTTTCATTGAGTACCGAGTACCAGATATCGCCCGGATCTTTTTTGCCACCGGCATTACCCGGGTGATTGGCAATGGTAACATACAGGGTTCGTCCATCAGGACTAATGATCGGGTCGAGCTCATCATAAGGTGAGTTGAGCAAATCAAACGTGCCGGTTGAATCAGCATGTATAGGTTGACCGATCGACATGAATGTTAAAAGCAGAAGCAGTACAGAACTAAAAAGGCGCATACTCCACTAGGGCTAAACTTCAAATATACTATTTACCTGTTAATGGTGAGGCTAACCGGGTGATAATCTTCTGCGCGACTCGCTGATAAAGATGTATCTATACTTTATTTACTGATCCACTTGTTTCCCTTTATCGTAAATCGCCACGGTAGTTTAGCATCTTCACCGGCATAATCTATACCGATGCGGGCACTGGCCTCGATGTTACCAGCAGAAATTTTCTCTCCGGTGTCCTCTATCCAAACTTCGTTGTCGAGCAGGAATTTTCCATTCAACTTTCTGTCAATGCCCAAAGCTTTAGTTAGTTTACCCGGACCAGAGGTCAGGTGAAACTTATTCGCAAGCGTTCCTCTTCTCAATTCCATCTCGTTTACCCCGTGTACCGGTTCAATTGCACGCACCAGTACAGCTTCGGCTACACCGTTTTTATTCGTCACTACATTAAAGAGATTATGCATGCCATAACAAAGATATACATAGGCATAGCCGCCCTTCTCGAACATGATAGCATTGCGTTGTGTTTTGCGTGCTTCATAGGCATGGCACCCCCGTTCCTTCCACGAGTATGCTTCCGTCTCTACAATCATACCGCTGGTAACAACACCGGCTACTTTTGTAACAAGCACTTTTCCAAGGAGTTCGCGTGCAATCTTTACTACATCGGTGCGCTGATAGAAATTTTCCGGAAGTATCATGCTGATTTTACTGAACCGATTAACTCTTTTTTAACAATGCCAATTCAAAACGTTGTTTAACTTTGGCACCTCTTAACTCAAAACAACCAAAAATATACCACCATGAAAAAATTATTACTGATTGTTTTAGTAACTATCGCTCACCTGTCATCCGATGCACAGGTAGTGACTCCGGCTGCGAGCCCTGCCGGTTCAGTTTCTACAACGATAGGTCTAACAGATGTAAAGATCAGCTACTTCCGTCCGCGTGCAAAAGGAAGAAAGATTTTCGGAACTGAAGCTTCTGTACTTGTACCGTTTGGTAAGATCTGGAGAACCGGTGCAAACAGCGGAACCAAGATCTATTTCTCTGACGATGTAAAAGTTGAAGGTATTGCTGTACCGAAAGGTGAATACCTGCTGCTCACCTGGCCTGATGCCAATGAGTGGACTGTTGTATTATCGAAAGATGTAGCACTGGGTGGTAACACCGGTAAGTATAACAAAGCGAACGATGCTGCAAACTTTAAAGTAAAACCTACGAAGCTTACTGAAAAAGTGGAGACGTTCACCATTAACATTGGCGATTTCTCGGATGATAACAAGAGCGGTAAAGTACAACTGGCATGGGAAAACACTTCGGTGAAATTTACCATCACAACCGACTTCGAAGCAAAAGTGATGAAGTCTATCGAAGAGAACACCAAGGTAAGCCCGAGCAACTATTTCCAGGCGGCAGTATACTATCTTGAAAACAAGAAAGATATGAAACAGGCACTGGAATGGGTTAACAAAGCAGCAGAAGGTATGAACAGCCCGTTCTGGGTATTATACCAGAAGGCGAGAATCCAGAAAGAACTTGGCGACAAGAAAGGTGCTGCTGAAACTGCAACAGCATCATTAGCCAAAGCGAAAGAAGCTGAGAACCGCGACTACCAGATGATGAACGAAGAACTTCTGAAGTCATTGAAGTAATATAACGGATTAGTATATTTACTGACGAAGGCCACTGCTCCAGGCGGTGGCTTTCTCTTTTTAAGCCTGTATACACGATTGTAACACCGCGCTATGGCAACACCTTTCGAACTCAGAATTACGGCATCGGCACAAGACATTGATGAACTTGGACATGTAAACAACGTGGTATATGTGCGCTATATCCAGGAAGTGGCGGCCGCTCACTGGGACACCATCGCGTCTGCTGAATTGAAAGCAAAATTTCTGTGGGTTGTGTTGCGACATGAGATTGACTATCGCACACCTGCTTTTCTGAATGATGAAATTATAGGGACCACGTGGGTTGGCGAATATCATGGGGCGAAGTTTGAACGCTTTGTAAAACTGGTTCGTGCATCCGATCAGAAAGTAGTGGCCGAGTCTAAAACTATGTGGTGCATGATCGATGCAAAGACGATGCGCCCGGCACGTATCACGGAAGATATAGTGAATATTTTATAAGCGGCTTCCGGCACGTTGCAGGATGTTGTAATTTCAGTACGTAATCATCCCCCCTCCTGCATCATGAAAAAAATTATACTCTGCAGTCTCATGTGGCTGCTCGCGTGCTATAGCGCATCGCATGCACAAGATGTAATCAACTCGGCACAACGCGAAATTGTTATCACCAATGTTAATGTTATACCCATGGATACCGAACGCATCCTGGAGAAACATACCGTGGTGATCAGGGATGGAAAAATTACTGCCCTCGGCACAAAACCCAAGTATAGCAAGAACGCATTTGTAATTAATGCACAGGGCAAATACCTGATGCCTGGCCTCGCTGAAATGCATGCGCACGTACCTCCGGTAGATGATATAGAACCGATGAAAGAAGTGCTAACGTTGTTTGCTGTGAATGGAATAACAACAATTCGCGGCATGTTGGGACATCCCAAACATCTGGAGCTTCGGAGTAAATTACAGCAAGGCGAAATTCTCGGTCCGCGTTTATATACTACCGGGCCTTCCTTCAACGGTATCAGTGTTACTTCACCGGAAGCGGGTGCCGAGATGGTGCGCAAACAGAAAGCTGCCGGTTATGATTACCTGAAATTGCACCCGGGTCTTACACGGAATAAATTTGATGCTATAGCAGCAGCAGCGAAAGAAGTAAATATACCTTTCGTTGGTCACGTTTCGTTTGGTGTTGGCGTATGGCGAGCGATTGATGCGGGCTATTCATCGATCGATCACCTCGATGGTTTTGTAGAAGGACTGGTGCCGGGTATAGAAACCATGAACGAACAGCAAACCGGTTTGTTCGCCATGTTTATAGCCGATCAGGCCGACACAACCCAGATACCGAAGCTGGTGAAAGCACTGAAAGAAGAAAACATCTGGGTAGTGCCCACACAATCCCTCGCTGAAAGATGGTTCTCACCAACCTTTACACCTGAAATGTTCAAAGCTGATCCGGATGCCCGGTATATGAAACCGGAAACTGCCAATCAATGGATCGATGTAAAGAAGAATCTGATGAACAACCCGCAGTATAATGTTACGAAAGTTGAACAACTGATAAAGCTGAGACGAAAACTGATCTATGCATGTCAGCAAAATGGTGTAGGACTTTTACTGGGATGTGATGCTCCGCAGATCTTCAATGTTCCGGGCTTCTCTACCCATCATGAACTGCAATACCTGGTTGATGCAGGTCTTACACCCTACCAGGCGTTACGCACCGGCACTGTAAATGTAGCGGCTTACCTGAACAGGCCTGATGCCGGAGTTATTAAACCGGGTGCAATAGCCGATGTTATACTCGTAGCTGGCAATCCGTTGAAAGACATTCGCCAGACACAAAAGATAGAAGGCGTAGCCCTTGCCGGAAAATGGATGACCAAAGCATCTATAGCGGCAGCGCTTGACAAACTCGATAAAACAAAATAACAAGGGTATATTTAAGCCTGTATTTTTAACGGTATATCTCTATGCAGTATAGACACCTGGGCAAATCCGGTTTAACAATCAGTGAGATCAGTTTTGGATGCATGTCGTTGGGAAGCGATCATGAAACAAACACCAGGTTACTCCATCATGCGCACGATCACGGCATCAATTATTTTGATACTGCCGATATATACCAGAACGGGTTTAATGAAGAGACGGTTGGGCGAGCTTTCAAGACAAGGCGCGCGCAGGTAATTATCGCTACCAAAGTTGGTAACCAGGTACGTGCCGATGGTGGTGGTCTCGACTGGAATGCTTCCGGCAAGTATATACACGAAGCCGTTGAGAAAAGTCTGAAGCGTCTGCAAACAGACTACATCGATCTATACCAGTTACACGGTGGCACAATACAAGATCCGATCGATGAAACCATTGAAGCGTTTGAATCGCTCCAACGGCAAGGCAAGATCAGGCACTACGGTATATCGTCCATCCGCCCGAATGTAATTCGTGAATATATAAAGCGCTCGAACCTGGTGAGCGTTATGATGCAATATAGTTTACTCGACCGCAGACCGGAAGAAGAATGCCTCACGCTGCTCCATCAAAACAATATAGGTGTACTCGCACGCGGCAGTGTGGCCAAAGGGTTGCTATTGGGTAAGTCTGCTGAACCATATCTAAACTATAACACGGCCGAAGTATCAAACGCTGCAGAAGCTATAGCCTGGGTATCAGGATCAAAACGAACGGCTACGGCTACAACATTAAAATATATACTGCAGCATCCGGCCTTGACCAGTGCCGTAGTTGGAATCCGCACACACGAGCAACTGGACGATAATCTCCAAGCATCCGCGGCACCTTCGTTGACACCGGCAGAACTGGAACATCTTCGAAATGCGGTGCCCATAAATCGCTACGATCTACACCGGTAGTAGTATATCATCTCTATTTGATTGCGTTTTTTACCCGGCATTGTTTTTTAAAACATGCTTTCAAAAAAAAGTACTTATGGAACGCAACGAGAAGAATAAGGATAAAGACAGAAATAAGGATGTTGCTACAGGCGTAGAAACTCCGCCACCACCGCAGATCATGAACCCGACTTCTCACCAGGAAAGAGAAGCCAAGAAAGGAGCAGACGAAAAAAACGAATCGTCTAAACCAAAAACAGAAAAAACAGAGAAGCGTAACTCTAAAAAGTAACGGCCCCGATGACAGGTTCGTACTATATTTACTTTTTATAGATCGGTTTCAGCACTTCGAGTTTACCATCAATCGCTGGCGTTTGCAAGCCGAGTATATGCGCGATGAGCGGGTATACATGAATGTTTTCAAAGGCCTTAATCGTTTTGCCTGCTTTTATATTTGGGCCCTTGGCGTAGAATATACCCTGCATTTCTTTTACCACACCGGGGTCGTATCCATGCACACCAAAAGCAGTAGACTGCCAGGTACCAAAGCCCCGCGCTATATCCTGAATATAATATCCGGGTTCGGCTACAATCAGTAAATCACCCGCTCTTGGATTATTATAGTTCCAGCGTGCCGGCAACTCTTCACGTTTATATACTTTAAAGTGCTGCTCCTGCTTTTTCAATAGTGTATAAAGCGAATCAGCCTTCGCTGTATAGATATGTGTTTGGGTTCCACCGTTCGCAGTAATAATGGAAGGATCTTTCGTGTTATATAATTTCTGCAGTGTAATATAGGTCACCTCCTGATCGGTGAGTCCATACATACCGTGATCAGATACCAGTATAATATTTACCGGCAGCTTCACGCTTTTCAATTTCTCTTCTAAACTTCCCAATAAAGAATCAGCATTTAATACCGTTGCCTTTAATTTATCAGAAGCAGGTCCTGAACGATGTCCTTCGGTATCCACCAATGAAAAATACAGGGATATAAAATGAGGTCTCTCCTTTTCCGGAAGCTTCAACCATTCAATTACCTGGTCGATGCGCTTATCGTTTTTCACCGACTCATCGTACGGAAAAGAATAACTTGGTAATTCGCCTTTCACCGGAGCTTCCGATCCAACCCAGAAGAATGAAGCCGAACGCTGCCCTGCCTGCTGTGCTAACTGCCAGAGTGGTGTACCTCCGTAAAACGATGTATCGCGAACAACACGTTTGTCTTTCATACCATATAGTGTATGCAGTGAAGGATCGTAGAACGTGTTATCCACCAGGCCGTGATGGCCGGGGTATAAACCTGTAACGAGGGTATAGTGATTTGGAAATGTCTTGCTTGGAAATGAAGGTATCAATCCGTCAGCCGCAGCGCCTTTACGAATAAACTCTTTAAAGTGAGGTGGATTGAATTTAGTTACATAGTCATACCGAAAACCATCAAACGAAACCAGTATAACGTAGGGAATTTCTTTTTGTGCACAGGCAATCTTGAAAACCGAAAGCCAGAAGATAAGCACACACGCTTTTTTCATCTCATCAAAACCAGTAAATCAGTCGCGAATGTAAGTCCTTTTGCCAGAAGTGAATACACCGCTCAAAAAATTAGTACAAAGGTTCAGAGAAAATCACAAATCAATAACATAGAGAATGCGTTATTATAATGGAAGATGATGTAATAGCGGAGCTTTTGCGTCAATCGTTTCCGGGTCTGCGCGAAAATATAGCGCAGCCACTTTAGCAAAAAACTATGCCAGCAGTTTACCCGCGAAATCAGAAATAATGCTTCGGAAAACCGAAATAGTTTCTGATTTTTAAATTAGTTCTGCGGTCTTCCCTATACCTTCAGAACTTTCGAACACGATAACAAGCGAGCCGTATGAACCCTGTGAAAGAACAAAACACAAACATTCTACTTGCTGAAGATGATGACGATGATTATTACGTCTTTTCACTGGCAGTAGAAGAAATACCCTATACGGTAATTTTATCGCGGGCCGAGAATGGAGAAATATTGATGAAGCTGTTGGATGAAAAAGTACCCGATATACTTTTCCTGGATTTGCTTATGCCTTGCCAGGATGGACGCCAGTGTCTTCGTGCCATTCGCTCAAATCAAAAATTCGATCATTTACCTGTAATTATATACTCCTCATTAAGCGACCTGGTGAATGTTGAATACTGTTACCGAGAAGGATCAAACCTGTTTGTTATAAAGCCAACGACCATTGCTGAATTGAAAGATCTGCTGGAAAAAATCTTATCGATCGACTGGAAGAAAACTTTGTATTATCCCACCAAAACAAAGTTCGTATTGAACGAGCGCTAGATGTTTATACGCTATCGCGATAATCGATATATCAGAAATCCCATTGCAACGTAAAGGCTATGGGATTTTTGTTTTCGGCAGATTCACGATGTTATACTTCGCTAACAGGGAACATTTTTTTACCGTAATACCAACATGAAAAACTGGTGGATTGGTTGTTCCGGATTCTATTACAAGCATTGGCGAAATCACTTCTATCCGCAGAGTCTGCCGATGAAGAAGTGGTTTGAATTTTATTGCCAGCATTTTAACACCGTTGAACTCAACGTTACATTCTATCGCTTCCCAAAACTCGAAACGCTACAGGGCTGGTATAAACGGAGTCCGGAGCATTTCAGGTTTACCGTGAAAGCTCCGCGCATGATTACGCACTACAAGAAATTTCAAAACGCCGAACGCGAAACACAGGAGTTTTACGATGTTGTGTCGAAGGGACTGAAAGATAAACTCGGAAGTATACTGTTTCAGCTTCACCCACGCTTTGAGTATAGCGGGGAAAATCTCGAACGTATACTAGCTGCCATGGATACTTCGTATACTAATGTTATTGAGTTCAGGCACACGAGCTGGTGGCGCGAAGATGTCTACAAAACACTGAAGGAGCATTCCATTACTTTCTGCGGCATCAGTTATCCTAAGTTACCGGATGATGTAGTGAAAACAGCTCCTGCCCTATACTATCGCTTTCACGGTGTACCGGATCTTTACCGGTCGCCTTACCGCACCACCACGCTGAAAAAGATAACAACCACCATACAAGCCTTCCGGGGTGTTAACGATGTATATATATACTTCAATAATGACATTGATGTAGCCGCCATCCACAACGCGATGGAGTTGCAAGGTATGGTGAGAACAAAACGAAAAGCCGTGAGTACTTAACGGTATACCGTTTTCTGATAGGCAGTGTATACTTCGCGTGCCTGCTCCAGGTGGCGGGCTTCATGCGTTACCATAATCTCAAAGGCATCAGCCAATGTATATACTATATTCTTATTGGCGGGCGAAGATAGCACAACACCTTTATCCAGCAGATCGCTGCTGTCTGCAATTAGCTTCTTGAATGTCTCCTGGTGTTGCTCAAATGTATGCAGTATATCTCCGGCTATGGTACTGGTGGAAGGCTCCCAGAGCGGAAAGGTTTTCATCTTACGTTTCCGGTCGGGCTGAACAGAGTTTAGAATTACGCGGGCGAAGAAGCGTCTCATAAACCCGATTTTTCCAATCCATGGAACACTATAGGTATTGGCACGGATTTCCTGGATAACGGGATAATACGATTCGTTGATAACAATGAGGTGATGAATGTTCTGTGCTATACTCCACGAACCCGCGTGTTGTTTCCAGTTCAACTGCTCGGCCGTGAGACTTCCAAAATCGTTTTTAAAATCTTGCGTAAGGCGATCGATCCGGGTCGTCCAGTGCCGCGTATCCATAAGTAAAAAGGGGTTGATTTTAACGGTGCGTAAGATACAATTAATAACATTACAAAGGGTTGTTACTCGGACATGCTATAGAAGATCGTATGCTATACGCAAATTCTAACAGAACGAGACACAAAAGGAAGTCACTTCGAGCGGCCGATAGAAAATCCTATTACTACACTCACCGCGAGAAAGCCCCGCGGCAGACTCGCATTTCGCGGGAAATTTTGCTCTCACAAAATGATGGCAGGAAACACACGGCACACATCGAAGACTTTGGTAAACATTGCGTTACAATTTTAAACCACCTGTATAAAACTCTGAATTATTTTCTCGCGCATGTATTAGAATCGCGGCCGGTTTCGGTTTATCGGATTAGAAAAATGATGTTGGTCTTGTGTACAGCTGATCGATATACCGGACCACAGAAAAAGTAAAATTGTTCCTGATGAAACACCTTGTACCTGTAACGCTGGCAATCACGCTTGCCTTTACATTATCTGCTTGTCATGATGAGAAAGAACCTGAAGCGGATGCCGACAAGCGGTATGCTCTCATACCCTACCCGCAAACACTAACATCTCAGGATGGAAATTTCACCATCACCGATGAGACTAAAATTGTTACAAACGGATCGTTTGAAGCCGAAGTAAAATTATTGCAGGAGTTGCTGAAACAGGCCGTAGGAAAAATACCCGCAGTAACCAGCACGGCAGGCGACAACACCATTGAACTATTACTGGACACCACGCTGACGCATACCGAAGCGTATACCCTTGACGTTACGAACAGCGGCATCAAAATAAAAGCAAAGACAGGCACGGGTATATTTCGCGCCATTGAAACGGTGCGCCAATTACTACCGGCACAAATAGAAGGCAACGGTGCTGCTTTGGCCGAAGTAAAAGTACCGAACACATCCATTACCGACTATCCCAAATATGACTGGCGCGGTATGCACCTGGATGTATCGAGACATTTCTTCTCGATTGATTACCTGAAGAAATTTATCGACCTCCTCGCCCTCTATAAATTCAACAAGCTTCATTTGCACCTTAGCGATGACCAGGGATGGCGCATTGAGATCAAGAAGTATCCGAAGCTTACCGAGAACGGTGCATGGCGCACATTCAATAACCAGGACTCGGTGTGTATGGAACGCGCGAAAGACAATCCGGATTTTATCATCGATCCGAAGCACATTAAACAACGCGATGGTAAAACAGTATACGGAGGTTTTTATACGCAGGAAGAAATGCGTGGCATCATTGCCTTTGCAGCGGAACGCCATATTGATATTATACCAGAGATAGACATGCCGGGCCACATGATGGCAGCGATACGTGAGTATCCTCAATTAGCCTGTACCGGTAATGCAGCCTGGGGTAAACTGTTCTCTACACCTATATGTCCGTGCAACGAAGAGACCTATACATTTGCCGAAGATGTATTCAAGGAAATATTCGAACTCTTCCCTTCAACCTATATACATCTTGGTGCTGATGAAGTAGAGAAAACTACCTGGGGACAATCTGATGCCTGCAAAGCTTTAATGAAGAAAGAAGGTCTGAAAGATCTGAATGCGCTGCAAAGTTACTTTGTAAAGCGCATGGAGAAGTTCTTCAATGCACATGGTAAAAAACTGATTGGCTGGGATGAAATTCTCGAAGGCGGAGTTACTCCTTCTGCTGTTGTGATGTACTGGCGTGCATGGGTACCCGAAGCACCGATAACGGCTGCCAAGAATGGCAACAAGGTAATTATGACTCCGGGCAACCCGCTATATTTTGATTATCAACCGGACAAGCATTCGATCTATAATGTATATCATTTCAGTCCGATACCAAAAGGACTGGACTCCGTTGCTGCGAGCAACATTATGGGTGCACAAGCCAACACCTGGGCCGAATATATACCTACGGAAGCACGCGCGGACTACCTGATCATGCCACGCATGACAGCTTTGAGTGAAGTGCTGTGGACGAACCGTAATCAATACGACAGTTACCTCGCGCGCCTCTCCCATCAGTATGAAAGACTCGACCGCTTGAACGTTGCATATCGTTTACCTGACCTTGAAGGATTTACGGAACGAAATGTATTTGTAGATAAAGCGGTGCTGGATGTGAAACCTCCGAGTAAAGGTTTATCACTTCACTATACTACCGATGGAACACTTCCAACAATTGAATCGACTACCTTGAGCGAACCGCTTACTATTGACAAACCGGTAACGTTAAAACTTGCTGCCTTTACAAAAGAAGGCCGCAGAGGTGATGTATATACGATTCAATATGATCAGCAGAATTACTCCCCCGCACAAGCGGTGAAAGAAGGTAGCAACGGACTGCAGTTATCATTCTATAAAGGCTTCTTCAAAAACACACAGAAGATAAAAGCTGATGCCGATACAACGCTTACCGTTTCAGATATACTTGTACCGGAGGAGATCGGCAAAGGCAGCTTCGGACTGAAATACAGAGGCTACATTGATGTACCACAACAAGGCGTCTATAATTTTTATTTCACCTGCGATGATGGTGGCGTACTGCGTATAGACGACCGGTTGGTTGTTGATAATGATGG
>DJFR01000042.1:0-255 GCA_002432545.1 Flammeovirgaceae bacterium UBA5867
TTAGGACAGCGCTGAGTTTTGTGGAAAGACCGGAGTTTAAACATGGATAGGAATTAGAAGTAAGAAGTAAGAAGTAAGAAGAAGTCATATTGACTTCTTCCTTTTTTTAAATAATTACTGACTATATATATAGTTGATTCGGTAGTATAGCGAACCCCGTCTTACTTCTTGCTTCTTACTTCCGGCTTCTTCTAAATAGTAATGCTTCCCTGGTTCGATTGCATGTGCAGCGCCCATTTTTCCAATACAGCAACA
>DJFR01000042.1:354-45711 GCA_002432545.1 Flammeovirgaceae bacterium UBA5867
GTTGCTTCGAGTCCGTCCATCTCAGGCATCTGCACATCCATCAGAATGACATCATAAAAATCGTCATCAAATTTCTCCAATGCTTCCAAACCGTTCTGTGCGACTTCAACATCGTTATAGCCAAGTTTACTAAGTATACGTGTTGTTAATTTCTGGTTTACGGGATTGTCTTCTGCTACAAGAATGCGCAGCGGGTAACGTTTTGCAAACTCTTCCGACAATAATTGTTTCGGTGCTGTATCTTCTACCACTACTACTTTTTGTACAGGCTGAAGCGCAGTTTGTACAGCACGATATAGTGCCTGTTGCCGCACAGGTTTATTTAATACGGCTGAGAACAATTCTATATGTGCCTTTCTATTCTCATCACCTACAGAACTCAATAGTATAACCGGCAGATGAGTATAATTCTTTTTAATTAGCTGTGTCAGTTGTACACCATCCATATCGGGCATCTGCATATCGGTAATCACGAGATCAAATCGTTCAGCTCCCGCAGAAAGTATATCCATAGCAGCCCTGCCGGATACTGCCGATATCGCAATCAATTTCAGTTGCTCCATCTGGCTTTTCAGAATGGTAAGGTTCGTAGCGTTGTCGTCTACCAACAATACACGTTTGCCTGCATGATCGCCTTCTATTTGTAGCAGTATATTGGATTGATCCGCCTCGTTACTTACGGTGGCGTTCAGGGTAAACGTAAACGTTGTGCCTACACCGGGTTCGCTCTTCACACCAATCGTGCCTCCCATCAACTCCACCAATCGCTGACTGATTACCAGACCGAGTCCGGTGCCGCCATATTTACGCGTGGTCGATGAATCAACCTGCGAGAATGCTTTGAATAACCGCGAAAGTTTATCAGCAGGTATACCTATACCCGTATCGCGTACGTGAAAAGCAAGTTCCAGTGTATCGTTTTCCNNATGAGGTTGATCAGGATTTGTCTCAACCGGTGGCTATCACCCATAATCTGTTCCGGTGTAAGCGGATCTATATAGTATAAAAGGTCCAGTCCTTTCTGCGCAGCTTTACCCGAGAACATATCCATAACATCTTCAATGCACTGACGCAGACCAAAGCTGTGACTGTCCAATTCAAGATTTCCGGATTCAATCTTCGAGAAATCGAGNNATACTCCTGCTGCTCGGCTGTAAGCTGAGTCTCTGCCAGTAAGGATGCCATGCCGAGAACACCGTTCATAGGCGTTCGTATCTCGTGACTCATTGTAGCCAGAAATATACTCTTGGCCTGGTTCGCGCTCTCGGCTTCCTTGCGTGCAGCTTCCGCTTCTTCGCGCTGCATTTGAATCTCTTCATTTATCGTCTGCAGAAAATTGGTTTGCTCCTGAAGCTGCTCGTTCAGGGTCTGCATATCTTCTGTTTGCGCCTCCAGGATCTCTTTGCGTTCAATGGCTTCTGCGGTGCGTTCAGTCACCTGCTTCTCCAGCGCTTCCTGCAGCTTCTGCATTGACCTCATGCGGGCACGATATCCGAGGAAGACGGTTCCTATCACCAGTAATACAGCACTGCCTATAAACCACCATGTTCTCCAGAACGGTGGCGTTATGGTAACATTCAACTGTAAAATATCGGTTGTCCAGTTTCCTTCACTGTCGCGTCCCTTCACTTTAAATATATACTGTCCCGGGTCGAGATTGGTATAAGTTACGCTTCGTATATCGCGTTCAATACTCCACTCCTTATCAAATCCTTCCAGCATATAACTATATACCTTGCGGTCGTTTGATATATAGTTCAGTGAGGCAAACTCAAAAGAGATAACGGTATTGCTATAGGATAATGTTATAGCATCTGTTTCGACAATACTTTTCTGAAGCGGTGATTCATTCACGCTATCAGCGATAGGTACCGGTGCGTTGAATAACTGAAAACCTGTTAACACAATAGGAACCTGCTGACTCTCGCTCTTGATGCTATCCGGAAAGAATTCGATAAAACCATCTTCTCCGCCAAAGTACATCGCACCATTACTTCCTTCCAGAAAAGCACTCTGCTTAAATTCAGTACACCGCAAGCCATCGGCTATACCATAATTTTTAAAGGCACCGGTTGCCGGGTTGAATTTTGACAAACCATTGTTCGTGCCCAGCCAGAGATTTCCTTTCGAATCTTCCAGTATACCGTAGATGGCATCGCTCGGTAGCCCATCCGTTGTGCGGTATATTTTAAATGTTTTGGTATTCATGTCCAGGTAGTTCAACCCCGACATAGTGCCAATCCAGAAATTACCTTTCTTATCTTCATACATCTGGTTCACGGCATTATTGCTAATGCTGTTCGCTCCATCTTTGTGTGTAAAGCTTGTAAATTTTTTCGTTACCGGATCAAAGAGATTGAGCCCGTTACCCTGCGTGCCTACCCAGATCCGTCCTTTTGTATCTTCAAAAACCAGGTATACTTTATTTCCGCTGATGCTGTTCGGATCATTATCGTTATGCACAAAATGCGTAAACGAATTGTCTTTCGGATTGAACAGGTTCAAGCCGCCATAGAACGTACCGATCCATATATTCTTGCGACTGTCTTCCAGGAATGCCCAGGCATTGTTACAGTTGATACTGGTGGAATCTTTAGGGTCGTTCTTATAGTGCGTGTAGGTATTCTTAACCGGATTATATACTGTTAAACCATCCGACCATGTACCGATCCAGAAATTTCCATTGCTATCCTCATGAACATTTAATACATAGTTACCGCATATACTGTTCGGATTATTCGGATCGTGCAGGAAGTGTTTAAAGTTACCGGTTCTGCGGTCGAACAAGTTTACACCACCACCGTCTGTACCAACCCAGATATTCTTTTTGGAATCTTCAAAGATGTGAAGCACCTTATTATTGCTCAGACTGGTAGGCGAAGATGTATGACGATAGTGTGTGAAACGCGAGCCATCTTTACTCAACAGATTTATACCTCCGGCAAATGTACCAACCCACATGTTACCCTTCTTGTCTTTATAGATAGACCAAACCGAATTGATACTCAGGCTGGCGGGATCAATATCATCGTGGCGGTATGTATATATATTATCCGTATGGTAATCCAGTACGCTTAGTCCTCCATTTTCAGTGCCAATCCACAAGTTGCCATCGTAAGCTTCTTCGATAGTCATCACAAAATCGTTGGCTAACCCTTGCGGATGCCTGAAGTGTTCAAAATCTTTTGTGGAAGGATTGAATTTATTCAACCCGGCTCCCCAAATGCCAAACCATAACTGGTTGCGGCTGTCTTCAAAAATTATCTTGGCATTGTTGCCGCTGAGTGACCGCGGATTATTTTCATCGTGCGTAAAACGAGTAAACGTTTTAGTCTTGCGATCAAAGCGATTGATGCCTCCGCGTGTAGCGATCCATACATTATGATCATGATCTTCGAAGATATGGGTTACCGCATTGCTGCTTATGCTCTTCGGATTTTTCTTATCGCTGGTATAGTGTTTAAAGGTGTTGTTCTTTCCATCATATATATCTACACCATTGTTATCGGTACCCACCCACAACATGCCTTCGTGATCGAGCATAACACTTGTCACCTCATCGCTCGAAATCGAGTTTGGATTTCCAGGATCATTTTTATAGTGCGTGAAATTTTCTTTATCGCGGTTAAAATGGCTTACACCACCTCCGGATGTCGCAATCCACAAATCACCTTTCGAATCTTCAATGATTGTCTGAATAAAATTACCACTCAGCGAGTTGGGATCTTTTGGATTGTTTCGATAGATCGTGAAAGTATATCCATCGTATTTATTCAGACCATCGCTGGTACCAAACCACATAAACCCACGGCTATCTTCCAGGATACATACGGTATTACTGTGCGAAAGACCATCGCGCTTGCCGATATGCCGGAAGCTTAAATTTTTATTTTGCGCAAAAGACATCAGCGACAGCATCATGATCAACACGATGCAGCCGGCACGCATACCAGAAATATAGTTCAGTACCCGGTGGAGCATTACTGTTTAACTTTTACCTGTACGGCCCACTTCTCCAATAGTATTACCAGCTCTTCCAGGTTTACCGGCTTGCTGATATAGTCGTCCATTCCATTCTTTAAACATTCTTCGCGATCGCCCTGCATGGCGTTGGCTGTCATCGCTATAATTACCGGTTGATTCTCAATACACACGCGAATCATGCGCGTTGCTTCGAGTCCGTCCATCTCCGGCATCTGCACGTCCATCAGAATCAGATCGTAATTACGTTTACTTACTTCTTCCAGCACTTCCTTACCATTCTCAGCTATATCCGGATCATAGCCCAGTTTACCGAGTATACGCATGGCCAGTTTCTGGTTCATGCGGTTGTCTTCCGCAATGAGTATACGCAGCGGATATTTCTTCGAAAAGTCTGTTGTCAGTTTAGGTTTTGCCGGAGCCGTGTTAACCGCAGAGACTTCGCCTTTATTCAGCAACGCACTGAGTATATGCTGACTTAATATACTATGACGGATCGGCTTGGTTACTACCGAGCTGAATATCTCCGGATACTTCTTACTGCTTTCGTCACCGATGGTACTCATGAGTATAATCGGGAGTGATGGATGCTTCTTGCGTATTTCGCGTGACAGCTCCATGCCATCCATTTCCGGCATCTGCATTTCTGCGAGTACAAGATCTATACCTGTACCATGCGAAAGTATCTCGAGTGCCTGTGCACCTGAATCTGCAATAACCGGCACGAGTTTCCAGTATGCTATCTCTTCGCGCAGAACATTTCGCAAAGTCGCGTTGTCTTCCACTACCAGTACACGTTTTCCTTCCAGGCCAACCATATCCGGGTTGCTTCGTAATGTATGTGTGCCGGTGTTAACGGGTATATTAAATTTAACAACAGTACCTTCGCCTACCCAGCTTTCTATACCGAATGTACCACCCAACATACCAACCAGTCGGTTACAGAGGAACAGCCCTATACCAGACTGCTGTGCACCGGATTGTGTAATGGTATTCGTCAGGAAGCGTAACTCATCTGCTGGTATACCTATACCTGAGTCGCGCACTTCAAAACCAATGTCCATTACACCGTTGGATTCTTCATTGCGCACCCATACTTCTACAAAGATCTCTCCCTGCTTGGTAAATTTCACCGAGTTCTCTACCAGGTTGGTGAGTACCTGGCGCAGGCGTGTATTGTCGCCAATGATCTGCGAAGGTATACGGTGATCTACCTGGTATATAAGTTCTATATCTTTTTGTGCTGCCTGGCTGGCAAATATATCGAACACCTCTTCTATCGAGCTGCGCAGATCGAAGTCTTTCTGCTCGAGTTCGGCTGCATTGGATTCTACTTTTGCATAGGCCAGTACATCGCTTAGTAATATATCATTAATAACGGTGAGCAAACTCTCACTGCAATTACGAATGGTATCGTTAAAATCTTTTTGTTCGTTGGTCAGTTGTGTTTCCGAGAGCAGGGTAACCATTCCCATCACACCATTCATTGGTGTGCGTATTTCGTGATTGATACGGCTCAGCAGATTTTTCTTGGTCTTCTCTACTTCTGCCTTTTCTTCCAGCACTTTCTGTTCGCGTTTACCGGAATATAGCAGCAGCTCTGTTTTTTCGTTGAGCATACGTTTCAGCTCGAACTTCTCGTGCTTGAGTCTGTTTATTCGGATCGAGAATCCAATGAGAAGAACACATAGCAACGCTGCAAGAACAGATAGCTCCATCCATCCGAATGTGAGCACAAAAGTTGCTAATGCCGTTGCAAAAAGAGATGTCATATCTATCAATAATTAGGGGGTCTTTTTTGATGTCTCAATTCCAAGATTTATACCCAGTACAAAATACCGGCTACTATCAAAGGTGTTGAAGCTATAGATCGGTATAGTCCATCTTCCAAATTCAAAACCAATCACGGCACCATGTTCAAACAACGCTGTATTGGCGTGAAGCATCTGCGTATGCTGCAGGCTTAAGCCCAGGTAAAACCACGATGATACTTCATAGCCTACTTCAGACCAGTTGAAGAAGAAATCATGAATGGGATCCTGTGTTGAAAATGTATACTGCGATTGTGATGAGAAAAACAATTTCTTCAGTTCAAGCGTTGTATTCACTCCGGCTGATCCTCCGTCAAATTCTCCGGCAACGGCACCCAGTATAGGTGTTAACGTATACATCAGCCGCTTACGCTCTCCTGAAAACTTCTTCCCGGCATACAACGAAAATGTATTTTTCTCTTCGTAGTTGTAGCGTGCTTCCGTATACCAGTTACCGGGTGTCTCAAACGTAACGATGGGCACAAACTCCACGGGCTGCTTTCCCTGAACATAGTAGTACTGTTCAAGACCTGCCTGTGCAAATGCAGTTGTGCCGCAAAATGCTATATATACCAATATGAAAATGATCTTACTTTTCATTCTCAATAATGATTAGTTCTGCTGTTGCAAGCTTATGGAGTATAGATATATCTTTCAGGTGCGGGTTCCAGTAGAAGAGCAACAGATCGATCGGTCGCCACAAAAGCACCCAACTGAAAATATCCAGACTATTACCGAAGGCTGTGTGAAAACGGTTATGCTCATCCAGGAACATGGGTATAAAGCCCTGGCAGATTAACACCATAAAGAGACTGATGCCTAACAATATCCAGCTGCGGTTCTTGAATCTTTTAAATTCCTTCTCGCGCATTTCTTTCTTCATCTGGTAATGCGTGCGTATAGCATACATCAAAGGCTGCGCATACTGCTTGTCTATCTCACTAATACACTTGAATTTGTAGAACACGGCCGAGTATCGCTTGGCAGAAATAACAGACGTTCTGATATACTCCTCCAGCTGATGACTGAGCTGTCTCTTATAGATCGGAGCCGGATCGTGGCTATTAAAATAATTATTAATGGTTTGCCGATCTACAGTCAGGAAGATATCAATTTTGTCGGATGCAGCAGACTCGTCCATGTTTATTTATATATACTATAAAACTGTTATGATTACGCGCGTTGTTATTTACTATCGTGCAGACTTATTATGACCTCGCCACAAATTCTGTCGAGGTTGCTGGCCTGGTCCGCGTTTGTTATATCCGCTTTCAGCAGTTGCACGAGGTCAAGCAGCTCGCGGTCTTCCAGCATATCGAGTGTAGCTTTTATCTTGTGGCAAACGCGTTGAAAAAGTACAACATCATTCTGCCGGATAGCATCGCCCAATACTTGCTGCATCTCCTGAAGATTATCGATCATCAGGTCGGTTATCTCTTTTTTGAATTCAGGATCTCCGTCTGTGTAAGCATCGAAATCGATAAAAAGTGGTCTTCGTGCTGAATCGGTTGAAGTTCTGAATGTCCTCATAAAAAGTATGTGTTATGTTGAAGCAAAGATGCCGGGTCTGAAGGCGGTATAAATCAGGAGAAAACTGATTTTAAAAAATCAGGACAAACGGGTGAATAAGCAGAATGACTACCGTTTAAAAAGGCAATTTGATGCGCCTGAATGGGGCATCCGGAGCAAAATAAAACACAACAAGAGACCCCTCCGGAGGAAAGTGCTTCATCACGAGGTCAATACGATAGCAGGAAGGCTGTTTTTGAACAGCTTCCACGTTTACAATAGCAAAAAGGGACTCCTGATCTGACAGAGAACCTGTCAGATATTTCTGAGAAAGTGTCAGGGAAATACTGATGCCCTGAGACCCGCCCCTGGAATGTTATATCAGGAAGTGATGTGATGCGCCTTTTACAAACTCAGGCTTACTGCGTGAAAATTGTGTGGCACATCGACCATGACACACTTAAGATTCCTTAACGGCCTCTATATTTTTCAGTCTTTCCTTCTCAACGGTGATAATGCTTTGGCCCATAATGATGCTGTAAACAGTCTTTGCTTTATTGATAGCCTTAACAACGGATACAGGTGTTTTACCGTCCAGCAGATACTGACGGCCATTTTCGATTTCCATATAATTTGTTTTTAAAAAAGATCATGCAGAAGATCAAATCTTCTTTTTTCAATAGGTATATTTTTTAAAGAGCGCGTCTATCTCCTGCACAAAGCGTTGCTGATGCTGTGCCAGATTAATGGTAGCAACGTTGCCGGATTCTTTTATCTCTTTGATGGTTGCAGCATAGTGCACCAGGTCTACGGGAGCAGACGAGAGTTCTTTCAGATCGCGTTTCAGAAATTCATTCTTTATAGCACTTACTTTTTCAAGACCGTGATGTTCTGAAAAGTATGCTCGGATAGCTTCATCTTCCTGGTAAAATTCTATTAGCGTGTTACGGGTTTGCCGAATGAGTTCGATAATCTTCTCCGTTGATAACCTCGACACCTCAACCTCTGCCGGTATGTTTGACATAAGACGAATCAATGTTCAATGATACTACAAAAAGATTTCAACAACATAATTTTCTTGCCTTGCAAATCCCAAAAATCTTCGTTGTTCCTCAACTCCCTGTCTATTACAAGGAAAGAATTAAAAAAATTCATCCAGCCATCCCTATAGCTTTCAAAAAAATGTGCGAATAGTATTTTTTTACCAGTCAATTCATGGTAGAATTTTACTACTCTCAAACTATACATTCTGTTGTGTATTTGTAGTATTACATCCATCCAAACACCTGTTAATAATTTCAATACCCCATGGAATTTAATACTGAGGATCATCAGAAGATAAGATACCAGAAACACTTGTATGTTGTATTCTTTGATGAACATCCTGACATCCTTACCTGTGATGATTGCTGTAAAATTGTCTTGCATCCTATCTGGAAAGACTGGATCGTGCGTATCACCAGCCCTTCGGTGCGACAATTGATGACCGTTACCAAGGCTGACTGTATTTTTGAAAAAAATGACGCGCTTCAATAAGCTATATAGTTTTCGGGGAAGCATGTTATACGATGCCATTATCGCTTTATAAATATTTTGGCTTCTATATCGAGCACACCAAACTGGTGCGGATCGATTAAAGGCATTACTGCATCGTAGAACCCGATGACAAGAAGTCCCCCGGGCTTCAATGAGTCGTGGAATTTCTTCAGTAGCTTAAGCTTCGCTCCACTATCGAAGTATATCATAACATTTCGGCAGAAAATTATATCCTGGTTTACCGGAAACAGATCGGTGATCAGGTTGTGGTAGTCAAACGATACATGACGTATCAGGTTACTGTTCATTTGCAACAATCCCTCCCCCGTTGAGGAGTATTTTTTCAGCGAGCCGAACGGATTAAACTCTTTATAGTTCTGTTCATACTCCGAAAACTTTTGCGTATGATAGCCACCCCGTTGTGCCTGATCAATGGCCTGCCTGCTGATGTCTGTCGCCCAGGCCATAACAGGTTTGTCAAATTTTGATTCCTGTAGTACGATGCCAAAAGTATAGATCTCTTCACCCGAAGAACAGCCGGCATGCCATACTGTAAGACCATCTCTCTTCGTAAAATAGTTGTTCAGCATCGACAACAGTTTCCGCCAAAGTACAGGATCACGGAACATGGCCGTAAGCCCCACGCTGATTTCATCCATAAACGTATAGATGAAAGCTCTGTCGTGCAATATCAATCGCCATAACGCATGTACCGAGTCTACATTAAAAACTCCGAGTGCACGTATTACCCTCCGCTTCAACGACAGTCTTTCGTAACAGGTAAAGTCAATACCATGTCGCTGAAAAATAGCATTCGTTAACGACTGAAGTTCTTCGTCTGAAACCGTGATCGCATCTACAGGTTTACCGAGTCTGTCACTCATACACTTCATCTACTGCTTTTATACCCGGCTTGATTTTCACTATATATCAACGCTAATTATATATATACCTAGCAATGCACTGGTTTGGATTCGATCTGATTAAAAATACCCTGATCAACAACCCAGATAAAGCATGGCCTCAGTTCTGGATATTTCTCGATTGTAAAATGTATAGCATTAACGTATACTGTCTCCGCCTCCTCCGCAAAATCGTCATAGATCATGTTCCTGAGGTTGCATGAAAACGGCTTTACGAGAATCGGAATATTGCCATACATATTCAGGCGCAACGCGTTGGACAGTTTCGTGATAACGGAAGCAGAAAGAATGTTATCGAGTTCTTTTATAAACTCCTCCTTGAAATCCATTAATGCTTGTTCCGTTCCGTATACCCGCTGCGAGAGCTGGTCGAACTCGCGTGAGTTCAGCAACAAATAACTTTTAGCACACACCTCACCAATCACATCGGTGGCTACCAGGAGATCTGCATCAGATCCCTCGATCTCTTTCAGATCTACCGTTTCATCATCTCCGTCCACTGCATGCAGTCCGTGATGCGTTTTCACATAACTGATATCTGTCCCGACAAATTTTGAAAACGAATTGGCTGCATTTATATAGCCGCTCTCAAACGCTTCCAACACACGTACTCCAGATTCTGTTTTTAGTATATCCGGTATAATCATAAACTTATTTTATTATGTTGTGTATGACTGATCGTATTTAATATACCCGGGATGCTTAACACAAGGCATACATTGCCATTGCCCAGGATGGTAACACCACTGATTAATGAAACACCATCTACAGGTTTTTGCAGTGGTTTCTCGATAATCTCTTTTTGTTGCAACAGTTTGTCAACAATAAAACCTACCCACCTGCCATTAAATGCAACAACCACAATTTCAAGTTTGGCTTCCGGATGAAATCGTTCCAGCGTTGCCATGCTGCTTCGCTCATGCCTGAACAAATCATGCAGATATAACAACGAAATTGTTTTGCCCTGGTAAACGGTGATCAGCCCATTGGCCACGGTATGTATATCCGATTTATAGATGGAGATGACACGCTCGGTATAAGACAATGGTATAGCAAATGTTTCGCTATTCAACTCAAACAACAACGTTGACTTAACCGCCATGGAAGACGGAAGTCGCATAAAGAACGTTGTGCCCTCACCTACTTTTGTTTCTATATGTATTGTACCGCCAATGGAATCAAGTGCTTTCTTCACAACATCCATCCCCACGCCTCTTCCGGCAAGGGATGTAACCTCATCCATGGTTGAAAAGCCTGGTTCGAAAATGAGCATCATAATATCATGATCACTCCATTGAGATGCTTCCTGCAAGCTAAGTATACCCTTCTCAACTGCCTTCCTTCGCAAGCGTGCTATATCTATACCACCACCGTCATCGCGTATGGCAATGATTACAATATCTGATTCGCTGTTTGCCTCCAGTGTAACGGTTCCGTGCTCTTCCTTGCCGTACTGCTTTCGGGTCTCCGGTTTTTCTATACCATGTCCGATTGCATTGCGAACCAGGTGGATGAGCGAATCACTGATCACCTGGAGTATATTTCGATCGATCTCGGTTTCTGTTCCTTTCAGTTTCAACGTTACAATCTTCTTTTCTTTCGAGGCAGCATCGCGTACGATGCGATGAAACTTGTTAAAAAGAAAATCGACCGGCACTAGTCTTACGTCCATTACAGAATACTGCAGGTCGGATGATATGCGGTTGAGTCGTGAGTACTCATTGGCACTGTGCCTGCCTAGACCTGATGCTATAATTCTATCGCGCTCGATTACAAGTTCTCCCACCAGGTTCAACAGGTTATCCAGTTTCTGAACAGGCACCTGCACCAGATGCGAGAATGAAAGTTTTGCATCCTTCTCTTCGTCAAGCTCTTCCTCTCCCAGTATATCTAGCAGCTCCGATGCTATTGTGGTGTGTTGACCGGAACCTTGTATAGGATCATGTATAGCTATATCTGCGGGTTGTTGTGCCAGCGCAGTGCGCAGCATCACTTCCAGCTTTGTTTTTATCCCCCTATATTTAACATCTCTCGGACTGCGAATCGCTTCAATCAGCTCGCCCAATACATCAGCAGCCTTATAAACCGAAACAAACATGTCTGCAGTGATCGCAATTCTTCCTTCACGCACAGCACCAAAGAGATCTTCGAGTATATGCGCGATCTCGGCAATAGATTCAAAGCCCATTCCCGTTGCATTACCTTTCAATGTATGCGTAATACGAAACAATGCATGAACCGACTTAATGTCTGAAGCATTTTTCTCCAGAACAGTCAGCAGCCGGTTGATCTCATTGTAGTTTTCGATCGCTTCCGTCAGAAATATATCGCGGTATTCTTCTTCCTTCGTACTCATGCCGTATATAGTCTTCGGATAATGAAATCAGGAATTTCCTGGATCGATAACTTGTGTACAGCGGCTCCGGATTCAAATGCAGCGCGCGGCATACCATACACTACAGAAGATGTTTCATCCTGTGCAATGGTAACTCCGCCACATTCTTTTATCTTTTGTAATCCGGCTACGCCATCTTTACCCATGCCGGTAAGAATTACAGCGAGGGCACGCGGGCCGTACACCGCTGCTATAGATTCAAACAAACAGTCTACCGAGGGGTTATTAAATTCTTTATATACATCATTTACAAATGTAATGACTGGTGCATGTGATTCGTTTCGCGCCACGCGGATGTTGGCTGTGCCGGGAGCAAAGTAGATACGATTCGACATCATTTCTTCACCGTCCTGCAAAACAGAAACACGCCATGCTGATGTATCGTTAAGCCTGCTGGCAAGCGACTCTATAAAAAGATCGGGCATGTGTTGCGCCACGAGTATCGGCACGTTTATATCTTTCGGCAGGTTGCTCACTATATATTCTATTGTTTTAGGACCGCCCGTGGAAACACCCAGCGCTATAATATCAAATTGCCGATGAGATTTTGTTACTCCTGATTCAGTATGGGGTCCCGCTATATCCGCTTCTTTGCGTTGTACTTCTATATGCAAAGCTTCACGTACTACCTGGCACAAACGGGTATAGCCATTTTCAATTTCGCTCTTGGCTGGTTTACTCAAAAACATAAATGCGCCTTCCTGTAGCGCACTATATATTTTGGGATCGGAGCGGTGGAGTGCGCTCAATACAATAATGGGTACAGACATCTCTTTCATCAGTGTCTTCACTACATACAACCCATCGTATTGAGGCATAACCATGTTGGTAATAATTATATCCGGCTTCAGATCTCTTGCTTTCAGCACACCATCAAAACCATTGCTTGCCGTAGCCATTACATCGATCGTTCCATCTTCGCGCAGAAGATCGGAAAGAAGAATGCGCATGAACCCGGAGTCTTCAATGAGCAACGTTTTGATCTTTTTGTTCACCACCCGTATTGATCTAAAGTGCCTGAACAGTTTCGAGCAAATGCTCCGTTGTAAAAGGTTTAATGATATATGCCTTCGCTCCCAATGCAATTCCTTCCTGGATTACGGACTCCTGCCCCACGGCACTGATCATGACTACTTTTGCCCGAAGACCTTCTTCCCGGTATACTTTCAGAACATCGGTTCCGATCATATCCGGTAGAATATTATCGAGGGTTATAATGTCTGGCTTCAGTTCAAAAGCCATGTCAATAGCCTGCTCGCCATTGGCAGCCTGCCCCACTACATGAAAACCATTTTGCTGCAGTGCATCTTTTATAATGGTTCGCATATATAGCGAGTCGTCTACGATTAACACGTTTTTATTCATACCCGATTTGTTACTTTTCAAATGATATAGTTCTCTTCGGAAGTTGAAATGATCAGTTCTTGCGTAACGCTGTTGAAGCGTACCGAACGTGAATTTTTTCCTCCTAAGTCAGAACCTGATATATAGATCTTCTTTGCTTCCAGCAGTTCCAGGATTGATTGTGCACATTGTCTTCCTGCATCTATAGCGGGATCCAGTATATGGGCACTGCCTGCTATTTTGGCACGAAGCCTGTTTACACTGCCGCCTTTTCGCTCCAGCTTGTATAACAGTTCATCAATTAACGCTACCACGCCATTCATCTCGCCATTTGCATCACACGGTAAAGGAATGTTCACACCACCCGACACTTTTTTTATTCGGTCGGTAACAAAAACAGCCATGCATGAATCCAGCTCTTCACATACCAGTTCAACCGGCCGTACCGAAACTTCAACATCATTTATACCCAGCACGCGCGACATCATACCCCTACCCCTACTGTTTGCTTTTTGAAAACCTGTTGCTCTTCGTGCTGACTCAGCACTTTAAAAATATCGATCATGATGATGAGCCGCTTTTCAAGTTTCACAATGCCTTTGATATACGATTGCTCATCATTGCTTTCACCTGCCAATGTAAATTCTTCAATGGCCGACTCCGCTATAGATAGTGTATTGGGAACTTCTTTTACCAGCACTCCCATTTTATATTCAAAACTGTCTATAACTAAAGTAAAGTTGCTGCCGGCATGCTCATCGATTGTTTTACGAAGACCAAATTTTTCTTCAAGGTCAAGCATGGCAATAATGTTTCCGCGAATGTTCGAAACACCTTTAATAAACGAAGGCTTCTGCGGCACGCGTGTTATGGAAGGTGTAATAACAACTTCTTTTATCTGATCAATATTCAGCCCATACTCCTCATCTCCCAGGCGAAACACTACGATCTGCACGTTACGTACATTGTTCGCCCTGTTTTTCTCCTCTTCCTTCATATCGTTGCCGTTAGACGTTACTTGTTATCCGTTAATCGTTACAGGTATATATAGCATCCTATATATATAGGTTATGCTTTGCTTAGTTTAAATTGCTGTATGCCGGCCTGGAGTTCGGCTGCTACGGCTGCAAGCTCATCGCCTGCGCGTGAAATTTCCTGCATGCCGTTGTTCATCTGCTGGCTCGAGCTTGCAACCTGTTGGGTACCCGCAGCTGTCTCCTCTGCCACCACAACAATCTGCTCTATATTTTTCACGACACTGTCAATAGCACCTTTCTGTCCTAAGGCTGCTTCGAGAATTGATTTGGAGAAACTGAAAGTTTCATCTGTAGATTTGGATATCTCCTGGAATATACGTTCCGATTCTTCGGTTGCCTGATTACCTTCCTTCACACTCGCTTCCATTGTCTCAATTGCTTTACCGGCAGCGTGTGTATCTTTCTGTACATCGGCAACAATCTTTTCGATCTCTACTGCCGACTTGCGCGAATCCTCTGCGAGTTTACGGATCTCTTCGGCTACTACAGCAAAACCTCTTCCGGCATCACCCGCACGGGCCGCTTCAATCGCTGCATTCAACGCGAGTAAATTTGTCTGGCTCGCTATATCTGTAATGACACGCAACGTACGGCCTATCTCCTCCGAACGTTTGGTGAGTACAGTAATAGACTGCGCTGTAAGACTTGCCGAATCTTTTATACCACTCATATTCTTCACGAGGTGCTTCACGGTCTTCAAGCCCGCATTGGAACTTTCCAAACCACGCTCGGCAGCTTTGTTGATAAAGCCTGCTTTCTTTTCCATATCGGCAGCCGAACTCATCACATGATTGGCAAGCTTGGATGATTCATCGGTACGTTGTGCCTGGTCTTGTGCACCCTTTGCCATCTGTGCTATAGCAGCTGCCACTTCGGTTGTATTGCGTTTCATATCNNTCCAATGTCTTGTTGATCTCTTGCGACAGCCCGCTGTTATCAACGGAAGTATCACAACGCATGCTCAGGTTACCACTTGCCATCCCTTTGATCGCACGGATTACATCCGTCATATCAAGCGCAAACTTCACGATCTTGAAAGGTCTTCCGTTCAAATCGAGAATAGGATTATAGGAAGCCTGTATATATACTTCGTTGCCGAACTTGTCAATGCGCGTATAGGTACCTACAAAGAATTCTCCTTTGTTCAGCCTGCGCCAGAAATCTTTATACTCTTCACTGCGGGCATGCGCAGCATCTACAAACATACGATGGTGTTTGCCTTTCACTTCATTCAATGAATACCCCATGGCATTCAGAAAATTATCGTTCGCGGTGATCACCGTACCATCCATGTTCATCTCGATCACCGTGTTGGATTTACCGATCGCGTTGAGCTGTCCTTCGTAATCTGCGTTTTGGAATTTCTGGAGACTTACGTCAACACCAATCTTGATAACCTTGACAACATTTCCGGTTTCATCTTTCACCGGAGTATAGCTGGCTTGTATCCACACATCCGATCCATCGCTGGCTACACGTTTAAATTCCCCCGTCTGCGGTTTACCTTTACGCAGATCTTCCCAGAAGCGCTCGTATTCTTTTGACCGGGTATATTCTTCATCACAAAAAATACGATGGTGTTTACCCACTATATCCTGCTCGCTATATTTCAGGGCTTGCAGAAACAAGTCGTTTGCCTTCACCACCGTACCGTTGGTCTCAAACTCGATCAGGGCATTAGTCATGTTAATCGCATCCAACTGACCTGCTATTTCCAACTGTGATTTACGAAGTTCTTCTTCGCGTACGATCTGGTCGGTAATATCATACCGCAGACCTATATATTTGATTGGCTTTCCATTCGGCCCCAACACGGGTGCTATAACTGCATCTACCCAATACGGAGTTCCGTCTTTACGTCTGTTCTTGATAACACCCCGAAATGTTTTGCCTTTACCGATCGTAGCCCATAATTCCTTAAACACAGCCTTCGGTGTATCGGGATGACGGAACATGCTGTGCGGCTGCCCTATACATTCTTCGCGCGTATACTGCGATACTTCGCACAATTTATCATTTACATAAATGACATTTCCTTTTAAGTCTGCTTCCGACACAATGCATGAAACATTGATCTGCTCCATGCGTGCCTCCAGTTCCCGCTGCATTTGCTCCAGTTTCAAAACAGAATCATGCTGCACATTTTCAGGCTCATCCTGCAGTATAACTGCTGGTGATGCTTCACTTCCCGATCCGTTTGTATATACTTTATTATTCATGGTCTTTTTAGTTTGAACATCGGCAACACCTGTCGCGGACTCGTATGCAGGCAATACAGATTCTTTCTTCAGATTTTTACCTAATGCCATAATTCTTTATTTATCGGTATACGTTGATATAGTTTTTATAAATTCATCAGCAAAGCTGATATAGTCCTGTGCACTGGTAGAAGCAGGGGCGTATTGTATAACGCTGGCACCAAACGATGGTGCTTCCGATGCTTTTACATTGGCACGTATATAGGTGTCGAAAATTTTCAGTTTGTAGTTATCCTGTATATAGGATACGATCTCAGCGTTCAGATTCTTGCGTTTATCAACCAGCACCGGTAATACACCCAGTATATGCAACGCGGGGTTGATAGTCTGTTGTACTTTTGTAACGGATTGAAGCATCAGGTCGAGGCCACGCACCGACAACACTTCAAGTTGCAGCGGTATAATTATACCCTGCGAAGCACACAATGCGTTAGCTGTAAGCAGCGATAGCGCTGGCGGGCAGTCTACCAGTATAAAGTCATAATCGGCCGTAACAGGTTGAAGTGTATTGGCAAGGATAGTATACCGGTCTTCGATTTTAGAGAGTGCAAGTTCTACATCAGCAAGCTTCATGTTGCCAGGCAGCAGGTGCATACCTTCACACGTAACAAGCACATCGCTTAATGCCGCTTCCTCGAAGAGTACATCACTCAATGTATCTATAGCATCTGCAGCACCCAGCGAGTAACTCAGGTTACCCTGTGCATCGAGGTCTACCAGCAGAACACGATACCCGCGTTTGGCAAGTGCCGCACCCAGGTTTAGTGTTGTAGTAGTTTTACCAGTTCCGCCTTTATGATTAACTATAGAAATGATCATCGGATCGTTTTCGATACGTTGAATTGTATTCGTGTGTCAAAAGTCGAAAAATCCTGATTGACTGTACTCATTCTAATCAACTCTATAACATCACTGTAATATTTCTGATGATTATGACAAAAGTCATTGTTTTTTAAGTCTAACTACAAAGGATAACCTCCGTATTTTTACTTATTAGTTGGTAGGTATATAGCTTCGTATAGAGTCTATGTATATATCAAAATATACTTTTTCGTTTCAATCCTTAATTTACCGGATAGCGAGATCGGTGTTATCAAGTAAAAAGCGACCTAACCGCAAAATATATAGACAAAACGAACAAGGTATCTATACTATATAAACATACCACACTAAAAGCTATAACTATACCATTTAAAATACCACTACAAAATCATCTCAACACATTTTCCAAACAAAGCGAAGTGAAATTAATGCCACTTGCAAATCGTTTTATCTAAACTTATCCCAACAAGGAGACTTGATATATATGGGTGATAACATTATTAAACCGGATACCTTTAAGTGCTCGAAATCGGTCATCCTATAGCATCAATCGTACAGTATAGTTTTCAAAAACCACCGAAACAGAGATTCTGCGCTGTTGGCAAGACCTTTGTTCTACAAAAGTTGAAAATATAAAATCCATGGCCTCACGTATTTACCTCGGCGAACTCGAGGAACTTATACTCCTGATGGTAGCGCTTCATAACAGTGAAGCTTACGGAGTATCCATCACGGAAGAATTAAAGAAACATGCAGACCGCGAGTTGAGCATCAGTGCCGTGCATGCCGTACTTCATCGGCTGGAAGAAAAAGGATTTGTGAAATCAAAGATGGGAGGAGCATCCGAAGAACGCGGTGGCCGAAGAAAAAGACTTTTCAGTATTACAGCATACGGGCGAAACGCGTTGCAGGAACTGCGTGATACCCGCAATACAATCTGGTCACTCATTTCCAAAGTATCTCCGGCATGAACAACACTCCACGACCCCCGCGATGGATCGACAACCTGATCGATCGCCTCGCACCCGGTGATCTTGCTGAAGAGATCCATGGCGATTTGTTTGAACTCTATCGCAAAGACATACATCGCAAAAGTATACCGGCTGCACGTGCCAAGTATATAGTAAACGCTTTTGGTTTTCTGCTAAGACGTTTCTTCTGGAAAAGAAATTCTCTCTCCTTAAATAACTCTTCTATGCTAAAAAATTACTTTATTATTGCCTATAGAAGTTTATTGTCCTATAAGAGCAATACCGTTATCAACATACTTGGATTAACAATAGGGATGGCATCTGCGCTTACCATCTTTACATTTATCCGCCATGAACTGAGCTACGACAGCTTTCATAGTAATGTCGAAAATATATACCGTGTTGTTCGTGTTAGCGGAAAAGACAGGTCTGAAGGCAGAACCGGTGTTTCATATCCTGTACCGGGAGCATTAAAAGATGAGGTGGCGGCTTTTCAGAAAATGACGTCTATGGAGTACTTTGGAGAGGCCATCGTGGAAGTACCTGATTCAAGTGGTAATGTAATCGCGCGATTCAAAGAAAACAACGGACTGGCTATGGCCGAGCCATCCTTCTTTGATGTATTGGATTTCAAAGATAGCCCTGTGCGATGGCTCCAGGGAAATCCTGATAAAGCACTGACTGATCCCTTCTGTGTTGTACTCACCGAATCGCTCGCTAAAAAATATTTTGGCAGTGGAAATATAGTAGGCAAGACCTTGCGCTTTGAAAAAGAAGCCGACTGTAAAGTTACCGGTGTGATATCAGACATGCCTGCCAATACGGATTTCCCATTCTCCATGCTCATCTCCTACTCAACGTTACGCACCATTCGGGCACGCATGCAAGATGATTGGTCAAGCGTTGATGACAGTCACCAAACCTATATTATGCTTCCCGACAATATAACGAAGCAGGAAGCAGAAGCACAGATTGCCAAAGTACATGCAGCACACACGCCCAAAGATTTACACGAATCGCGATTCTATATTCTTCAAAAACTTTCGGATGTACACTTTCAATCACAGTTTGGAACCTATAGTGGTCGATCCATCAGCAAATCGATGTTACTGGCAATGGCAGCTATAGCGGTGTTCCTGTTAGTAACCTGCTGTATTAACTATATAAACCTGGCTACCGCACAATCTGCTATGCGTGCCAAAGAAGTTGGTCTGCGCAAAGTAATGGGCGGCAGCCGAAAAAGTCTTGTGTGGCAATTTCTGACTGAGACCTGGGTTATTGTACTCATGGCCGGAATTATATCACTTGCACTATCAGAAATATTATTATGGCAATTGCAGTCATTACTCAATCTTCCATTGCAGCATCACTTTAAAGATCCTTTCATTCTGCAGGCACTCGGTATAGTGATGCTGGTGGTTACGCTTTTCGCGGGTTTGTATCCTTCGTTCTCGATCTCGAAAATGAACCCGGTAAATTCATTGAAAAGTAAATTTACAACGGAGACCCTAGGCGGTTTCAGCTTCCGGAAAGTATTGGTGGTGGTGCAGTTTACCGTTACCCAAATTATTGCCGTGAGTGCCTTCATCGTAGTAAGTCAAATGGATTTCTTTCGAAACCAGGATATGGGCTTTAGCCGCGAAGCTATTATAACTTTCCCTATACCACACCACGATGATTCGGTAAAACGCCAGCAACTGGAAGACCGGCTTCTCGCACAATCATTTGTGTCCAATGTTACTTTCAGCTATACATTACCGGCCGGTGTTCACAGAAGGCAGAACGCCAGAAATATCTGGCGGACTGGAGAGACTTCGCGGAATGTAATTTTTGAATACCAGGCAGCCGACTCTTCCTATACCAGTGTGTTCGGCATTACATTATTAGCGGGCAAAAATCTGAATAACAATGATCGCGAAACAGAAATACTTATCACGCGTGTACTATCGGAACGACTCGGCTTTCGTACACCGGAAGAAGCCATTGGACAGCCCGTATCCATGTCTGGAAAAGATGTTACGATTGTTGGCGTTGTCGCTGACTTTTACAACAACTCGCTTAAAGAAGACAAGGGCAACATTGTTATTACGCATAATACCAAAGCCTTTACTTCCGGAAGCGTAAAGCTCCAGTCTATTCAGCAATACGAATCGTTGCAGCAAGCCATCGCGAAACTTGAAACTATATGGAAAGAAACGTATCCGACTGATATTTTCGAGTATCGCTTCTTCGATGATAATGTTAAAGCGTATTACGAACAGGAACAAAACTATGCGCAACTGTTCCAATTTTTCTCCATCGTCTTTTTACTCATCGGCTGCCTCGGACTATATGGACTCATTGCGTTCGCTGTGAATCGCAAGAGTAAAGAAGTGGCTATTCGCAAAGTACTCGGAGCAACTATCTCTCATATATTAGTTATGTTCTCGAAAGAATATATACAACTCATCCTGATATCCTTTGCACTTGCTGTTCCCGTTGCATACTATATGGTTAACAGCTGGCTCAGTAACTTTAAAAATCAGATCACACTAACGTTGTGGATGTTCATTGTACCCGGATTACTGGTATTGATTATAGCCTTGACTGTAATTATACTGAAGTCGATGCGCACAGTGCGGGCCAACCCGATAGACAAACTCAAATACGAATAAACGAATGAGACTGTCCGACCAGAATATATAATAAATAAAAACGCCTGCCGGGTCCGAAGATCAGCAGGCGTTTCACATAACGGACCTATATTATTTTCGTACCGCTACCTTTCGCGTAGTGACGGCACCGGAAGGTTTCGTGATCCGGAATATATATACTCCGGGTCTTGCGAGCTGGCGGGTAAGTTCTGGTATATCCTCCAACTGTACATGGTTTTCGGTACAGGTATAGCTGCCTTTTTTTATACCTTGTATGTCGTAGATATCGATCTGGTTTCCGTTCACCAGTATATTTTCATCTGTATCAACATCGCTATAGGGGCTGATCACGTACTGCCTCGCTGTACTTGTTGTTACGGCAGCAGGCGCGCCACCCGCTGTAAAACGGTTTGAAACATAGAATGCCGCTGTATCATCCACTACCACATCCTCTGATCCCGACACTTCATGTACATCACCATACCACACTACCGGGTTCGTTCCGCTTCTGAACTGGATCTCATCCACTCCAATAACACCAGTGCTGAAACCGGCAATCACTTTAAAACTTACCATCGAAACACCACCGTTCCACTTCGATGCATCATGCGCGAAGTCATCCAGCGGAATACTTACTTTTGTCCAATCCGTTGAAAGTGTACTCAGATAACTACCGACCAACAACGAACGAGTCTGGTAACTTACCGTTACCTCTACACGCAGACTGTTGAGACTTCCTGTACCCGCTATACGTTTTATGTAAAACTGTAACGTATCATTTCCCGGGCGAACTGTTACCTGGTTGGAATGATTGTTCGGCAGATCATAATACAATGCTACTGAGCGTCCCGCGACTCCTTTGGACGTAAGTTCGAGCCAACCGCCACCGGGAGGTGTCTCCACGGAAATTATAACCTCATCAAAAGCTATACCTCCGTGATTGTCAGTAGCGGTTAACCGGAATATATAGGTACCGGCTACAAGCCCTGAGGCTGTGAGTGTAGCCTGGTTTACACCTGATAACATAGCAGCTGGTCCGCTCTGTTTAGTCCACACGTAAGTTGCTATGGTCCCATCGGTATCGGTAGCAGATCCGGCCAGCACTATTGAATTGGCGGGTAGCGTTACCGTTGCATCTGCTCCGGCACTGACAACCGGAGGCTGATTACAGGTTACGATAACATCGTCCGAAGATGTGCTGCCCGAATTGTCGGTAACTGTTAACCTGAATGTATATATACCTGCTACCAGGTCACTCACCGAAAGCGCACCCTGTGTGGTATTTGTGAGTGTAGCCTGTGGACCACTTACTTTAGACCACACGTATGAAGTTATGCTGCCATCCGTATCTGTTGCAGTTCCCGGCACGGTAGCACTGTTAGCCGGCAACGACAACACTATATCTGTACCTGCATTTACCTGTGGTGGCTGATTACTTGCCAACAACGGCTTGGATATACGCAGAAACCATTCATAGATGGTTAGCGTATCGAGCACCGGGTCGGCCGGAGTTGTAACGGCATCCACAGGCGATGCCGGTGGCGTAGAGGTATGATACGTTGTATTCCAGATCGAGTGGCCACGTCCCTGGTATACCGTAAAGCGCGCTTGTGGGTCTGGTGCCGGTACGCACAGCCGAAGTGCATTGATCAGACTTCGATCTGCGCTAAAAGATACACCGGTTGCATCGGTGTCCTGGTCGCCATGAAAAGCCCATACAGCAATATCACGATTCGAAATGATACAGGCATTTGCAACGGTACCCTTACCCGCCACCGGAGCAATGGCAGCCACCGTATCGGCAAACGCTTTTGTACTTTGTGCATAGTTATAGGTTGCCATACCGCCGAGGCTCAGACCGGTGATATATACCCGCGAGAAATCCACGCGATAATTCTTCGCTGCATATCGTATAATGTTATCCAGCCAGTTTCCATTGTATCCGGTATAGCGTCTTCCATCCAGTTGTGGCGAGATAACAATAAAGCTCTGATCAGCACCACTGGCATCTTTAAAGGTCATGTTGCTGCCCAGCGCAATCTCACGCGACACACCAGCCTTCAAAACTATATCCAGCCAGTTATAGCTTGCCACTGAATCAAAAGGCGCAGTAGACACGGCACTGCAACTCTGCGAATATGAAAGTTCGCCACAGCCATGAAAGAACACGATCAGCGGGTATTTCTTTGTGGGACTGGCCGCGTAATCCGCAGGCAGATATTCCCAGTAATAGGTTTGATATTGCGCGCTGGTGTTGGTCGTATGCTTCTTGCGCATGTTCTGATCGTATACCACCACAACGTCATCACTACCCGACAACGAACCATCGCTGGCTGTAAGCCGGAAAATATATACACCGCGCTTCAGATTGGACACCGAAAGAGTTGATGTGGTGGTGGAGCCTAATGTGGCAGAAGGACCACTCACTTTTGTCCACGCATAGGTAAGCGGAGCTCCCTCCGGATCGGAGGCACTACCGGTTAATGTAATGGAATTGTTGGGAGGAACGCGGTATTGATCGGCCCCAGCGTTAACGGTTGGTTTCACATTCTGGGCCTGTGATACCTGCGACAAGATGAGCTGGACACCCACCAGACAATAAAGGATAAGTTTCATAGTATATATAAGGGTTTTAGGTTGATCAGTCACCCACAATTAAGCCTTACAGAAAGCGCTATACGCATCGGTATATTTCAGTAACAATCACCACAACCACAACTTGCTTACACAGGCTTTGCGTATGGACATCAAGGTATATAAATTGTGCGGAATAACCGTATGAATTTGCATACAACATGAGGATGACTACTCCCCATAATTTATACGTTCAGACATCTAACACATCGTTCAATATTGATCTGAAAATATATCCCTTCATACATAACCTTGTTAACTTTACCATGGCACCATTTTAACAGGATTTAATTCATGAAAGATTTTTCGATCACCGGCATTTATACAGATCTGTATCAGCTCACCATGGCGCAGGTACATTACCTTACCGGGAAGGGCCACCAGGAAAGCAGCTTCGACTATTTCTTTCGCAAGATACCGTTCGAAGGAGGTTATACTGTGTTTGCCGGCCTGGAGAATATTATAGACTTATTACAGGAACTGCACTTTACCAAAGACGATATCGAATACCTGGTGGATATAGGACTGAAAAAGGAATTTGCACACAGCCTCGAACACTTTCGGTTTCGCGGAACTATATATTCGGTGAAAGAAGGTGAAATTGTTTTTCCCAACGAGCCGATCCTGCGTGTGGAAGGAAATATACTCGAAGCCCAGATCATTGAGACATTGCTATTGAACATTCTCAACTTTCAGTCACTCATCGCAACCAAAGCTGCCCGTATGAAATCAGTGGCTGGTAATAAAACACTTAGTGATTTTGGACTAAGACGTGCACAAGGCACCGGTGGCTATCACGCTACACGCGCTGCCATCATTGGCGGTTTTGACTCTACAAGCAACGTGAAGGCTGCCTGCGATTTTGGTATACCCTGTGTTGGGACAATGGCACACTCCTTTGTACAAAGTTACGATGATGAGTTAGCCGCCTTTCGTGACTTCGCAGCGAATCGCCCGGAGCATTGCGTGTTGTTGGTGGATACATATGATACACTTCGCTCCGGTATACCGCATGCCATTACCGTTGCCGGTGAAATGAAAAAGCGCGGGCATCGGCTTCAAGGTATACGACTGGATAGTGGAGACCTTTCCTATCTTTCCAAACAAGCGCGCAAGCTGCTTGACGAGGCCGGACTTAACGATGTTAAAATAACAGTGTCCAATCAACTGGATGAGTGGGTAATCAAAAGTCTGCAAGATCAACATGCACCCATCGATATATTTGGTGTTGGTACCAGTCTTGTAACCGCGCCACCGGATGCCGCATTGGATGGTGTATATAAACTGGCGCACGCGGATGGCAAACCCCGAATCAAGTTATCCGAGAATCTGAAAAAGATAACACTGCCTGACAAGAAACAGATATACCGCACATACCTGAACGATGAAAATCTTTTTGATGCAGATGTAGTCTGCCTGCAGGATGAAAAAGAACCAACCATGATGCATCATCCTTTTGAACCCGACAAATCATTGAGCCTTGCCGGAAGAAAACAGGAACCATTACTTCACCTGGTTATGCAAAATGGCAAACGCGGCAATGCGCCCATTCCACTGAAAGATATAGCACGGTATGCACAGAAGCGTTTGCGTATGCTGCCCGAAGAACACAAGCGGTTTCACAATCCGCATACCTATAAAGTTGGCATCAGCGAACAACTGCGTAATGAACGTGATGAATTGAAAAAATTGCACAAGCCATGAATGCATTGCTCATCGTTGACGTACAGAATGATTTTATACCCGGAGGAAGTCTGCCCGTGCCACAAGGCGATGAAATTATACCGCTGATCAATTCACTCCAACACACATTCAATCTTATTGTGGCAACGCAAGACTGGCATCCTGCGCACCACAAAAGTTTCGCATCGAGTCATGCCGGCAAAAAACCATTTGATAGCATTACGCTGCACGGACTGGAGCAAGTGCTCTGGCCCGACCATTGTATACAAGGATCAACGGGCGCAGCATTCCATCATGCCCTTGATATGAATAAAGTGGAAGCTATATTCAGAAAAGGGATGGAATCTGAAATTGACAGCTATAGCGGCTTCTACGATAATGGTCATAAAAAATCAACGGGCCTTGCCGGGTATCTTCGCGAACATAAAGTACAGGAGATTTTTATTTGTGGACTTGCTGCCGACTATTGTGTTTTTTATACCGCGAAAGATGCGTTACAGGAAAATTTCAAAACCTATATTATCGAAGATGCAACCCGCGCCATCAATCCCCGCGATTTTGAAAAAGCAAAAAGCATTCTACAGGCAGAGGGCGGCCAGTTGATTGAAAGTAAATTACTCCATCGGCATCTTTAAACATGCTTCATTTCTGTTGACGAAATACTTCTGACAAGTATATCTATATACTACCGGCATTATTTTTTCGAGATACATGCAAAATGTATCACCATGCGTAAACCAAAGAAAGAGACCGGGAATCAGGATCCACACATGAAACCCGTAGAATCAGGTGAGAAAAAAGAAAATACCGGTCAGTCAATACCCGGTCACCCGGAAAGCAAAGGTGGCAGCAGGCAGGGCAATGTTGGACACGAGTATTCGTCTGAAACCGGCAGAGGCGACCGGCAGGTTTAATTTAAAAACAAAAATTACCAAGCGTATGTCAAAGACAAATGTAAAACTAAATGATCATGGTACTGGCGCTGATTTTATAAATCACCAGCGTGCTATGGATGAAGCAAAGAACGAGAAGATCAAATCTGAGCAAGGCTCAGAAAAGATTGATCCCCAGCAAGCAAACCGTCCCGATAACCGGAGTCGTGAAACGGATGTTTCCGAGAAGAAAAGTGGTGCTGGCAAACAAAGCTCTCCCGGTGATTAAAACTATATCACCTGATAAACACAACGGGTATACCATTATGGCATACCCGTTTTTATTTATAGCACACTTTGTAACGAGGTATATACAGTCTATACTATACAGATTTTTTCCGCCTGTTGCGCAGAATCAGAAATGTAACGGCTGCTGTTGCAAGCACCGCTCCGACAGCCGCCTTTTGAATAACACCTTTCCTATTATATCTCCATTCAGCGTTCCAGCCCCGCTCCTTGAATATATTCGGTATATGGCCGCGTCTCAGGTCATCGAATATACCTTCCACAACGTTTACCCTGTCGGCCGCCAGCAACGTTAGCCAGTGCGCAGAACTGCCCTCACTGAAACGAAACGCATACCTGCGGAGCTGTCCGCTCAAACCTGAAGGTGGTGACGATGTTCCGAATACTCTTGTTATTCCAGGCCGCTCGTTCGAATGAAGTACTTCCTCGCGCGGCATCTGTTGCTTGCTACGTTCGTATGCCAAACGCTGATGATCGGCACCGGTATAGTGCTTCATCGGATATGTTGGATTGTTACTGGGATCGGCATCAACGCCCCATCCTTCTATCGTTTTACTTTTATCCACCAGTAAAGAATCTGCTAAATTTTCCATGATAATTCTATATATACTTTTATCTATATAATCTTCGACACTATATTTCAAGCTGCTACAGAAGCTGAATCCGGGATAAGCATGGGCTTGATACAATTGTCGCGCTTGGCAGAGAAGATGTGATAAGCATCTGAAATTTCTTCCAGTGGCACGCGGTGTGTTATCAAACCTTTTGGATTTAATCGACCCGCCATAACGTGCTCAATTAGTCTTGGCAAGAGTCTTTTAACTGAAGCCTGGTTCGCGCGAATGGTAATACCTTTATTTACCACATTACCAATCGGTACTAAATTCCACGTAGGTCCGTATACTCCCACAATTGAAACGATGCCGCCTTTCTTTACGGAATTGATAGCCCACTGCAAAGCCGTAGCCGAACCAGCCTGCAACATTAATTTTCTCCCGGTAATGGTTTGCAACGAACTTCCCGCTGCTTCACAACCTACGGCATCAATACATACATCCGCACCAAAATAATCCGTTGTCTTCTTTATGAAAACTACCGGATCATCCATGTCCTTCATAAAATTATAGGCTTCACATTGTGCATATTGCTTTGCAAACTCCAACCGGTAGTCAAGATGATCAATGATAATTACCCGACCGGCACCAAAAAGCCATGAACACCGTGCCGCCATCAGCCCTATAGGACCTGCACCAAACACAACCACAGTATCACCTTTCTGTATACCTCCCATTTCAGCAGCCTGATACCCGGTTGGTACAACATCGGTAAGCAACGCAGCATCATCCAGATCCATACCCGATGGTATAACGGTGGGTCCTATATCTGCATAAGGAACACGAACATATTCTGCCTGGCCGCCATCATAACCACCGGCCGTATGCGAGTAGCCAAATATACCGCCAACAGCTGTTGCTTCCGGATTGGACTCGTGACAATTACCGTACAGTTCCTGCTGACAGAACGGACAACTTCCACACGCTATATTAAAAGGCACGAGAACGTGATCACCTACTTTAAGATTCGTTATCTCTGAACCGAGCTCAACAACTACACCGGTAAATTCATGACCGAACGTCATGCCTACACGTGTATCGGGAACAAGGCCATGGTATAAATGTAAATCAGATCCACAAATACAGGAGCGGGTAACACGCACAACAGCATCGCGTGGATGTAAAATTTCAGGATCGGGTTTATTACGATCGGCACGGACTCTGAAAGGTCCGCGATAATTCATTGCCAGCATAGTAATTTATTTAGTTATGCTTATCACGTGACGTAAAAAATATGCCATCGAAAAAGAGGAACAGGTATTCGCGATGTGTAGACAATGATGCAACGGTTTGGATTCTTCAAAGGGCATGTGTCCTATTCCTTTCACTGTTTGCCCGATGTGGGAAAATATATACCACGCCTGCACTAATCAACAAATGGAAGATTTGATGTGAACGGCCGGAACTAAAATTTATCAATTCCTTGCAAAGTATATATGTCATAACAAACTAATTAAAAAAACTATGCATGTTGTATTGGGAGCATCCGGACAAGTAGGATCTGCAGTAGCAAACGCGCTGCATAAAAATGGACAACCTGTTAAAGGCGTTGTCAGAAATCCAGCAAAGGCGAAGGACCTTGAGCACAACGGTATATCTATTGCTCAGGCAGACTTGTTTGATTCATCTGCTTTGCAGAAAGTTTTTCAGGATGCTAATACGGTGTTTTTGTTGACTCCGGAAAATCCGGCCTCCAACGATGTTATGGGCGATGTAAAAACCATTCTGCAAAATTACCGGGATGCCATACAAGCATCTGGTGTAAAGAGACTGGTAGGACTTTCATCGATAGGTGCACAACATGCATCAGGCACTGGTAACCTGGAAATGTCGTATTTACTGGAGCATGCCTTTCATGATTTGCCAGTGCAACAGATTTTTGTTCGTGCCACCTATTATTACAGCAACTGGATGCCCTATATATCCACTGTACAGGAGCATGGCATATTACCAACCTTTTTCCCGGCTGATCTCAAAATTCCTATGGGGGCACCGGTTGATACAGGAAACTTTATAGCACAAATCATGATGAAGGATATACGCGAACAAAAGAAAGTATATGAACTTACCGGAACATTGTACAGCGGTGCAGATGTAGCCGCTATACTTGAAAATATACTTCACCGTAAAGTAACCGTTCAGCCTATACCCAAAGATCAATGGAGTACAACGCTACAGCAGGCCGGCTTCACAGAAAATGCTGCGCAACACCTGAATAAAATGACAGAAGCTGTCATTGACGGAAGAACGCAGCCCGAACAGAATGAGACTGCGATGATAAAGCTACACACATCGTTGGAAGAATACTTCCGGCAGGCACTACATGAACCTGCTTTGAACAATTGATTTCTATACTTATTACTTCCTTACAACGATGTATCTGATTATATATTAGAATTATGTTTAAACGCTCGTAGGTTCTTTAATATTTAAAAGGTGTAACACTTTTAATATTGTTTCCTTTAGCGAAATAAATAGATGTTACGTGACTAAATTATATAGTATATCTATGTAATTTAGATAGCCAGACAGTTATCCAAATTTATATAACACCTATGCGTACCCTCATCAAGCAAATGCTGATGGCGTGGCTGTTTGTGTTTTTTGTTGCAGGAGATCTCTTAGCACAAACGCCTGGCCTGATTGTAAAGCCTGCGGTAGCAGGAAAATCTGTATTGGATCCTAATCTTGATAACTACACTTCCTCTGACAACGAAGGTTTCGTTAGCAACGATGAGGGTGAGAGTGAAATACCTTTTGTTCCGATTGTGTTGCTCAACCCGGAACCCACGAGCGACCTTGCGACAGGCCCCTCCTGCGGGTTTACAGATTTAGTGGATGACGCCACGTCCTATAGTGCTGCCTATACCTATATATCGGGCAGCAACTGGCTTTTCAGATTCAGGCTTGGCAACTATGCTCCCAACTCAAAAGGCTATAGTATATTACTTGATACCGATGGCTTGTTTGGCAACTCGGGCACACTGAAAGACCCGAACTATACTGTGGGTAATCCCGGGTTTGAAATTGAAATTATACTGGTCACTAATCACGGTGTACGATTGTACGATGCAGATGGCACCACATCTCCTGTGTTAAGAACTACTTTATCGTATGATGATTATAGTCAGAAGTCTGTAGCGTTTACTACCAACTGCAGCAACCCGGATTACTTCTATGATTTTTATATACCTATAGCTACCATTACAACATATTTTCCTTCCTTTAGCGCTTCTACCACGGTGCGTATGGTGGCCAACACCGTTATCAATACACAATCGGTATTGCAGAGCGGACCCAGTGATATCGGTGGTATAAATGACGCTTCGTATGCGGGCAACTATAGCAACGCCTGGACTGCGGTTGTTGATGCATCGTTACCAACAGCACCCACTAATTTTAACACAGGTCTACCAGCGGTTCGGTCAGCCACTCCGGTAGTGAATAGCCCGCTGGCGGTAGGTGCTACCTCCGTGAGTGGAACATCAACCGAAGCTAACGGTACGGCTATACGCGTTTATGTTAATGGTCTATCAGTGGGTACAACTACAGTTACAGCAGGCGCGTGGACGCTTACCGGAATTGCCGCGTTAACACTAAGTGCCACCATAAAAGCCAACGCTACGGCTACTGGTAAATCGGTTAGTTATGATTCGAATGTTGTTACTGTGGGGGCTACTTGTAGCCTGGTTCCTTCTGTTAGCTGCCAATCCAATAAAGGTATAGGAGGAAATGGCCCTACCGGGGCTGCTACCGGAACAACGATTGCTATATACGGCCCCAATACTCCCGGCACACTGTTTACAACGGTTACCACTACCGCCACCAATACGTTTCTCTATAACTGCGCAGGTGGAACAACCAATTGCACAGGGGGCGGCCCTAATTGCATCGCTTCGGGTATATATTGGATAACAGCACAGGAGAGCGGCAAATGTCAATCACCGAAAACAACGAGTATATGCATTGGCACTACGGGTACAGCTACTACACCTGTAATCACAACCAACCCCATCTTGCGAACAACAACATCCATTACCGGCACAGCCACTGCCGGCAATACCGTAGTACTATATATTGACAATTATCTGCAAGCGACAACTACGGCAACCGGTGGTAACTGGACATTCTCAGGACTGAGTTTATCATTAGGACAATCTATCGGAGTATACGCGGTACAAACTGGTCAGTGTATTTCAATAGCTGCCACACGAAGTGTTACGGAGACATCTACAGCCCCGGTTGTGAAAAGTCCAATTGTAACGGGTGCTACCAGTGTATCCGGCACATCCGTAGAAGCCGCAGGCACAACGATAACGCTATATAAAAACGGAGCTTCGGTGGCCACCACAACGGTTGATGCTAACGGTAACTGGAGTGTAACGGGACTATCGCCTGCGCTGGCCGGTGGCAACCTGATGAAAGCTACGGCTACAGCGACCGGGGAATCTGCAAGTGTCTTCTCCAATGAAGTCACGGTTCAATCGCGCACTACCGCACCTGTTATAACCGGAACATACCTGGAAGGAGCACTCGCGGTTGGAGGTACATCATCGGCTGCAGCAGGTTCAACCATTACACTATATATTGACGGTGTTCCACTCGGAACAGGTACGGTTGCAGCAGGACTATGGACCGTTATAACGCTCGCTACCGATCTATACCCAGGTGGTGTGCTGACAGCTACAGCAACTGAAACCGGTAAAGCAGAAAGTCTTCCTTCTGCTTCCGTTACCGTCACGTGCGCTACTCCGTCAGGATCTTTAGGTATAAATATACTCACGACTAATACCTGCATCAATACAAAAGCTTCTGTACAGGTATTGCTGTCTCAAAGCAATGTGATCTATACTTTGCGTAACGTCACAAATACAATTGATGCAGGTTCTTCCACATTAGGCACAGGCGGAACAATAACACTTCAGTCATTGCGCGTTACAGCGACACAGACCTTTGTGATTAAAGCCGTAAAGATTCCGAATACCGCTTGTGCAAATTCTCTATCAACCACAGCAACGGTAACCGTAACACAACCAACCAACACCAGCGGTATAGTTTCCGGTGATTACTTCTGGACAGGATCTACTTCCAATAGTTACTGGACAGACGATGCAAATTGGGTAAAATGGAATGGCACTGCTTTTCAAACGGTGGGCACCTCACCTACTATAGCTGATAACGTTGTGATCAAACCCATGGAAGCCTGCATCTCCAATCAACCTACCGTTATCACTTCTTCCGTTGCAGCTTTACCGGCCGTGGCAAAAAATATCACCATAGCCTCCGGTGCAACGTTGTCATTGGAAAATACTGCGTCTGAAAGAGCTATAACCTTAACCGGCAACTGGAGCAATTCAGGAACCTTAGTACCGAACCGCGGCACCATCAAATTTGCAGGAGGTACAACGCAAACTATATATAACGCCAGCGGCAGTGAAACATTCAGTTCAGTAATTATTGAAGGGAATAACACCGTTGTACAGCCCCTGGTCGATGTGTCACTCAACACCAATGGTATATTAAACCTGAACGGTGGTGCTTTGAACCTGAATGGACGCAAAGTTACGGTTCTCAATCCGGGTTCCACAGCCATGGTAAGGACATCTCCCGGCTGTGTTATCTCGGAAAGTCAGAATGCCAGTGGTGAATTGCGTTGGGCTATCGGCAATGCAACCGGAATTAACTATATATTTCCGATGGGTACTGCATCCAAAGTATATATACCAGTCACCGTTAATCTTACTTCCGGTAACGTTGGTACGCTGGGCGTCAATACAATATTTGCCACACAAAGCTCGTCTGCAGCGTGGCCTACGGGATCAGAAGCGGTTACATCAGTAGCAACACCTGCACAAGCTTTAAGACGGTACTGGCATTTCTCAACCGCACAGGCAGCCGGTACCTACAACGCGACTGTAACTTTCAGCTTCGCCAATACGGAAGATCCGACAGCAGGAATTATGGATGTTACTGCGAATGGTATAAAAATGCAGCGGTGGAATGGAACGAATGCCTGGAATGCCGCGCTGAACGGACAGACGTTTTCAAACACCGCACCTACCCGTACCGTTGTGGTTCCGGGGATTACGCAATTCAGCTGGTGGTCGGGAGGAAACAACGGGCAATACCCGCTGCCTGTTGATCTGATCTACTTTAAAGGATATAGTGACAACCGTGAAAGTGTGCTGGAGTGGGCCACGGCTACCGAGACGAATAATTATTTCTTTTCCGTTGAACGTTCGAAAGATGGAATTGATTTTCTTCCACTGGATAGTATACCGGCCGCGGGTAATAGTACAACCAGAAATGACTATACGTTTAGAGACAGACGTCCTTTACCGGGACTCAATTACTATAGACTCAAGCAAACGGATTTCGATTTAAAATATACGCACTCGAATATAGTACCTGTATTTTCAGATCGCGAAGCATCTTTCAATTGTATACTCTTTCCAAATCCTACTCGCGGACAGCAACCCGTATTGTATGTAACGACCGACCGAAAACAAACTATATCGGTACATATATATGACAGCTTCGGTATTTTGCGATACTATACTTCATTCGAAGTATCCGCAGACAAAACAGATTATTCTTTGACCGGCTCCGGATTCAAAGAATTACCACAGGGAGTATATATTTTGCATGTGAGTAACGGAGAAAATCTAATTAAACAGGCTATCGTTATGAATTAATAGTATTGTACATCCATGCTATATACCTCAAACGTCTTTCCGAAGTTCTTTAAAAAGTTTGATCACCTTTACTTCGTCAATGGCAAGATGTTTTAAGGTCATGCCTTTTAGTAAATGATATACCTTTTCGGAGATGATCAGTTCACCTGCTTTGTTTACACCGAGGTCGTCTTCTCCGGGCACACCAACAACTTTCAACAGGTAGTATGCAGGTAGTTTTCCTTGTCCGATGATCTCTTCCAATCCTCCGGATAACCGGGGCTCGATCTTTTTGCAAATTCCTAATCCGGAAAGATAGCTCTCCCGGAGTGACTTCAGGAGTTTCTCGGTTACGATATAGCAAAGCTTGATCTTGATCAGATCATCGTCAGACAAAGCATCAAAAACAACATAGAGCTCATCCACAGCCCACGGTGTCTTGCTCCTTCCGTATACCTTGCCTGCAGTAGACAAACTCCTCCAGCGAATTTTATAGAACATGGCTCATTGTGTTTCAAAGGCTCCATTACAATTAGCGTACCATTAGCGCTACTACCGCTACAGGGCACGCAGAGGCACATATCGGCATATCAATTCGGGAAATAAGTTTCAGCATGGTGCAAGTCCAGAAATGAGCAGGCATAAAAATTATCGTCCTCATGGTATAATCACTTCGCATGTCAACGAAAAAAAAACTAAAAACAAAGCCTGTTGATGAGACAACGTGGGACGATTTTGAAAGGCTCTTTAAATTAAAAGGCAGTCCGCATTACTGCTGGTGCATGGTGTGGCGCATGACGAAGGAAGAGCAAAAGCGGAACAGTACAATCAACCGGAAAAAGTTTATCAGGAAACGTGTTACATCTCAGACACCAATCGGGTTGCTGGGCTATATCGATGATGAGCCCGTTGCGTGGTGCTCAGTCGCCCCGCGCGAAACCTATCAGCGTCTCGGTGGTGATGAGAACCTGGATAAAGTCTGGTCTATTGCATGCTTCTTTGTGCGAAAGGAATATCGTGAGCAGGGACTTGTCGATCAATTGATCACACATGCTGAAAAGTATGCCCGTAAGAATGGCGCGAAGTATATAGAAGCTTACCCGGTAGCAGCCAACTCACCGAGCTACAGGTTTATGGGATTTACACAGACTTTCAAAAAAGCTGATTTCAAATTTGTGAAGAAAGCAGGAACCAGGCGAAACGTTATGACCCATAAACTCAGATGATTGACTACCGATCAATCTACGATCACGATTCGTTTATACTACATACTCATCCCTATTAAATATATAGTATAGTTCTAATCAACCTTCAATCCATCCACCGGGTTTAGTTTTAATACTTTCCGGATCTGTGTAGCCAACACTGCCAATAATACCAGAACGAGTATTACCAATGCCATAACAATACCTGAGTACCCGATCGGCATGGGATAGGCAAAGAGCATATCGAGGTAGGCTTTCGTAAACCAGTAACTAACAGGTGCACCGATGATCAGCGATACAATTGTCAGCACTGCATATTGGTTAAGAATTACCGAAGCTATATTTCGGATTCCGGCCCCAAGTGTTTTACGAATACTGAATTCCTTTACTCTTCCGGATACATTTAATGTTACCAAACCGTAGAGCCCAAGACTCGCCAGCAATACTGCTATCGATGCTATGACTTTGTTGAATTGTTCCGAGCGGTCAACACTATCAAAATAACTACTCCATACATCTTCCTGGTATCCCCCCTGAAATGGAATTTCCGGATAAATTTCAGTCCACGTTGCTTGCAACGCTTTATACGTTTCATCTCCGTTACCTTCCTTTACACGCATTGACAAATAACGATAGTTTTCCTCTGTAGCAAGTTTCAAAACGGCAGGTCGCACTTTGCTAAAGAAATCTTTTGTATGAAAGTCTTTTAGTACGCCCACCACTTCATACTTCACACTGTCTATTTCGAAAATTTGTCCGAGCGGTTTATCGAGGTTTAAGTTCTTTACGAATGTCTCATTAACAATCAATGTTTGTTTATCTGACTCAGCGTCTTTCCTGAAGACTCTTCCTTCCACCAGTTGCAATCCCATTGTCTTTATATATTCCGCATCAACCGAAAACTGGTTTACTTCATAAGACTGGTTTGCCGGTGTATGCAGGATTGTAGTTGATACCGTTCTGCCCAGGTGATCCGTTGATCCGGATGCAGAAACTATATCCGGATTGCGTACCATCGCAGCATGCATACGGTCGAAAGCATGTTTATCGGGCACCTCTATATATAGTGCGTCTTTCTGGTTATATCCCCAACTGCGACTGTTTTGAAAATGATTGTTTTGTGTAAACACCACACCAGCCGTAATGGTAATGCAAGCGAGCACTAACTGAACACCCAGGAATACTTTCGTGAGCGGATTTTTCTTTCCAAACTGAAGTGATCCTTTGAAGATCCGCACGGCATCGAACCTGGATATATAGAAGGCAGGATATATACCGGAAGCTATACCCGTGAAGAAAACAAGGGCCAACAGAAACAGCCACAGGTTTTGATTCAGCAACCGAAGCTCCAGGTCCCAGCCTGTGAACTTAACGAACCACGGCAGAAATATAAAGAAGCAAAGCGCTATACCCATGACGAGTGCAAGCGATGTTACCACAATATTCTCTGTCAGAAACTGGACCACTACCTTGATGCGGCTTGCACCAATCACTTTGCGTACACCAATTTCTTTCAGCCGCTTTGCGGCGGATACGATGGCTATATTTATGTAATTGAAACATGCCAGTACAATCATAAAGATGGCAATGATGGGCATACCGATTCTGCCTTCAACATTATAGTCATGTGCTATACCGTCTTTGATATTGGCAGCTCGTTCATGCAATGTAACCAGTGGCTCAAAAGCAAAAGAAGTTATGGCCCAATCGGGTTGTGCTGCGTTTTGTAAAACTCTATACTTTTCCATCTTCAGCTCAATGGCTTTAAGGTCAGATGGATTTTCAACTTGTATGAGTGTTGCGTTCTGGAATTGACTCCAATCATTAATGTCATAAGCAGGCTCTGCTATGCGAATGTTTTCAAAGTTGATCAGGAAATTAAAATCTATATCGCGCGTCTTCGGAAAGGTGGCTGCAACACCGCCCACCGTAAATGTTTTTTTGATCTTGTCATTGAAGATCATCAACATATCCCTCCCTACCGGATTTTCATCCCCAAAATATTTTATAGCGATAGCTTCACTCAGAATAATTGTGTTCAGATCAGACAGCGATGACGCTGCACCCCATTTTAGCGGAAATGTAAACATCTGCAGAAATGCAGGATCGACATATCGTACCCTTTCATGAAATACATTGTCTTCATATTTCAATACAACATTCCGATCTTCTACACGACACATTTTCTCCACCTGTCCAAAATCCTGTCTCAACAATTCACCCAGTGGCCGCGGGGTTGTTCCGTACTGCTGTGTGGCACCATTGTTGGTTGCAAAAAAAGTAGCGAGGTATACTTCGTTCTTGTTTTTATGATACTGATCGATGCTATAATCGTACTCCATGAATGTATATACCAACAGACAAATGCCAATGGCCACCGACAGTCCAAATACATTAATAAAGGAGCTCATCGGATTTTTCATCAGGCTCCGGAATGATGTCTTGAAGTAATTTTTAAACATGGGGTATTGGGTTACAGGTTGAAAGCCACTCATATTCTTCATGAGAACCGGCCTGAGCAACCTGAGCGACTCCAGTATATATACCCGTCTCGCCTTCGGTAACGACTGTTCCTGTTCGAGTGCATCGTAGAATATCTCTTCCATATCGCCTTCGATCTCCTCCAGGTATTCTTTCTTTATAAAGAATCGGAGAAGTCTCAAAGGCCATTCCGGAGGACGCGGCATACTGGATTGCATCATATTATTTTCAGGTCGTGTGCCAGTCGTGGCATCGATTTCCACAGGCCGGCCCGTATCTCTTTTAATTCGCGAAGTACCTTGAGTGCGTACGGTGTAGCAGTATATATACGCTTGCGCTTGCCCCCGCGTTTTTGTGTTGCTTCACCAAATTCTGACTTGAGAAACCCCTTCTCTTCCATTCGCTTCAATGCCGACTGAATAGAGCCAACACTTAGTTTCTCACCAAGTCGTTCCTCGAGCTCCCGTTTTATTTCAACACCATAGGCATCTTCCCGAAGGGCTACCACGGTAAGCAATACCAATTCCTCAAACTCACCAAGCTTTGTTATCTTCATATACAAACCATAGTATTATTCGTAATTGCAGTAAATATAGTTACATTTTATTCGCAATTGCAGTTAATATTCTTGAAATTTAACGGGAGGCTTGGCATTATACGTTAAAAGTTATTCGTTAATCGCAGGCTGGCGCATAACATCATTGCGCTTGCCCCTCGATTGACGAATAACTTTTAATTGATAGCGATTGGAGAAATTACCGAACGAATAACAAATAACGATTAACAGTTAACGGATAACGGCTAACGATTTCCCTCATCAAAGAGGTTACTGTCCAACACTTCGCCTTCAGGTATCTCCTGTACTTTGTTCCATTGTTTATGGAGGATGCGATAGAATATCCAGCAAGAGAGCAGTCCGAAAGGAATAGCCAAAAGAGAAAATACAATTTCTGTTACACCAGATATATCCTCCACGAGTGATGGATCTATAATGGCGAGAACAATTCCCATAACAAAAGCGCCTCCGAGGTAGCCTGCATAGTAGACTACAATGCTGAGGATGGCAAATCCCCATTGACTTTTGTTGTGTTCACCTGCTAATTCATAGAAAGGCTTTGCAAGCCAATAGAGTAAAAGTAGACCGAGCATAATTTTTAAGGTTAGGTGGTTAAAATTAATTTTATAACGACACCCTTAATATAGTTGGTAAGAATTGAGTAACCACCTGTCAACGGGTTCCTAATTACTTTAGTTTATACATAATATCAGTTCTCAGAACGTACTTGGTCCCCTCCAGCACCTCGCTCCCTTCATGCTCCAAATAGTGATAAAAGATTAAGGCAGATCCCCTTGAAGGCTGTACCACAAGATCATTGAAGATAGTAGCACCACCTTTAAAATCATCGTTCAGGTAAATCATAAAAGTAAAATAACTCGCCTCACTACTATTTCTGATATAGCTCTGATCGCGATGCTTCCTGAATTGCTGTCCGGGAGTATATTTATAAAAACGGAATAACTCGTTTAAACCTATAGCATACGATTCACCGAGCTCCCGCGGAGCGAGGTTCTCAAGCTGCTTCCATAAAGTATTGGCCAGATCAAAATCCTTGTATATAACTCTGTTGTTGTTTCGTATGTGATCAACCAGGCGAGGGCCATTATCAGTCTGTATTGTTGCAGGCTCATAGCCCCTACTCTCTGACTTTTTGATAAAATCATCACACACATCGTCACTCCAGAAATGTTCGATGAGATAAACCTGCTTTGCTAATTCTTTCGATTTCATAGCGGCAAGTTAATACGTATTACTCTATTTCTGATTTTCTATAACTTTTGTCTCCGGTACGGCTGCGTATCCCGGCTTTAGTCCGCCAAAATCTATGGTAATGCGATCTATAATTATAAGCGGATCCAAAGCGGTGATGGCAAGGGTGTGGCTGCCCGGTTCTTTAAACGTATGTGTTATTGTATTACTAGCCGAGTTGCCCAGTACGTTTTGCTTCCAGGTTTCACTGCGGTCGAATGTGCGATAGTCTGTTACCCGCGGCTCCTGTCCATCTACAGAAATCGCTATACGCATTTGATGATTTGCATTACGCGCATGCGTGGGGAGACAATATACTTTTACCTCGGCGTTACCTTTTGATAAAGTATAAAAATCGTACTTCAAGGAAGGATGGTTTGTGGTTGATTTATCCGAAAAAGATTCATCTGCTACTTCCCGGTTCTTCGGATAATGATAGAATGCTTTTGTACAAGGGTGCATGGCCGGCCAAAGGAGGTTTGCTTTTAGCCGGAGCAGAAGTTCGAATATTTTTGAATACGTCTTCGGGCCTATATCGCCAGTCTCCGGTTCAAATGTTTTAGCGGCCCACGGTTGTAATCCCCAATCTTCATCGTTTATAAATATACCTCTATATTTACTGATGGCGGGTTCGAGATAAAACTGATGAACGGAAGCGAGAGTTTACTTTTTTTCTTTGGTGTAACATCGGCCCACCAGTACCATGGAGATATACCGATCCGTTCAGACATCGAATACACCGTAAGCCGTGCCCCTGCGATCGCTGCCACAAATGATCATAGCATTGGCTATATTCGAGAGAGGTTTCCTGACCGTTTGGATCACATACGTTTCCCATTTATTTTCAATTGCCGCTGTATGTATATACTTCTTTATAGCCGGATTACGAATTAACCCGGAAGAGTCACTGCTGCCAACAATAATTACATTCCCCTTCGCTCCTTTCAGATCGTGCTGTATCGATGGTCTATATCCGGTAATATTCTCTATATCCTGTGCCAGGAGCTTTGCAGCAAGTTTCACGGTAGCATAATCAGTCGTGTCACAAAGTATTGTTACCATTGCGGACTTATTGCGAATAACAAACTCACGCGATTGAGTGTAGCCTGGTTGGCTGCATAATCCTAACAGTAAAACGATCAGGATACTATATATAGGATTTATATTTCTTTGTTTCATCGTGAAAATATTCGTACAGGATAATAATAAACTTTGGAATGCTATATATAATTTCTGAGAAGAGTGTCCTGTGGAGGGGGAGAAGTGAGGAGTGAGGAGTAAGAAGTAAGAATAAAGCCCCTTTGATTCAATGTTGCAACGGGTAAATAAAATATATAGTTGCTCTCAAAATTTCATGGAAGTGTCGAAACTTCTGTGATCGAAAATTCAAAAAAAAGATTCAGGGGATTGTTGGTATTATACTGGTTTGTGTTCTATACTCACATGTGTAACAAGTAAAATCGTTGGCTAAATAATATAGAGTGAAATGTAGGGTTGTGCTATAGATGTCAACGTCATGAAGTCGATATATAGTGTCGACAACACTCCGTGCTCCGTGCGTTACTACGATTGTTTTACATAAATCAGTTTCTAACTAAAACCAACAAGTTATGAGAAAGAGTATACCTGCTTTATTTATTGTCATGCTATTGACAAGCATGACTTCCTTTTCCCAACAAGCTTACTTCTGGACAGGGAAGCAAAAACTAATTTTAACAGCTGATCCTTCGCAAACCTTATTGAAAATTAAAAAGGGAGGCAAAGAGACAAGAGCCTTGATTGATGAAGTTGAAAAATTAAATGGGGTTGATAATGCCAGTGAAGTATCTATTGGCGGACAACCCTTTATTTTATTGAAGCAGGCAAACGCAAATAAGTCGAGCCTGAATGTTTCTGATATAGAGTTTCAACTGCCCGTGTACTATGCGAACGGTGTTCCCTATTATCTCAATGGAGACATTATTTTTCGTCCGAAGAATGGCGTGACAATCGATCAGATCAGGCGACTGGTAGAGAATGGTATATCTCAGGAAGGAAGCACAAGTCAACGTACATATTTCTTTAAAGTAACGAAGGGAGAAAATGTATTGGACATTGCGAATAAAATTCATGAGAGTGGTTTAGTGGAGTGGTGTCATCCGGATTTTCTGGCGCAAATAGAAAAACATTTAACACCTGCAGACCCTACCTATGGAGATCAATATTATCTCAACAACACGGGGCAATTCGGTGGAACAGCCGGTATAGATATAAATGCTCCCGAGGCATGGGATATAACACGCGGATGCAACATCAGGATTGCTGTGATCGATGATGGCGTTGAAGATCACAATGATTTAGCAGGGAGAGTATTGCAGGGCTTTACAGTTTTAAATGCCAACGGTTTTGGTCGTCCGAATGCTGTCTGTGCAGGAACAACTGTAATTAATCGCGTTGGGCACGGCATGGCTTGCACCGGTATAATTGCAGCATCTCACAATACACTTGGGGTTGCCGGTATTGCTCCGAATGCATTGATATACCCTGTCAATATATTTGTGGGTGGTGAGACTATAGCACAACTGGTAACTTCCATTAACAGAGCGTGGGATCCTGCCTTTGGAAATGCAGATGTTATCAGTAACTCATGGGGTTTTAATTCGACAACAAATATACCTGCCATTGAGCAGGAGATAACCAATGCACGCACCCTGGGTCGTGTAAGAAATGGAGTAACGCGAGGATGCGTTGTTGTTTTTGCATCTGGTAACTGGAATCCAAGATCAGGATGCCTGGACTGTTTTAATGGCGTTTCCTTTCCTGCCAATGTAACGGGAGTAATAACAGTAGGTGCGATTAGTAATACCGGTGCTATACATGACTATAGCAGTCGAGGTGCTGAAATGGATTTAGTGGCACCTTCCGGTGGAGCTAACGGTACAGCAGATATAGGTGGCTGCAATATTCCAACGGGAAACATACGCACTATAGACCGGCCCGGTGCTAACGGATATGATGCCGGAGATTTTTTTAATGGCTTCAATGGAACATCAGCGGCAGCTCCGCAGGTTTCCGGTGTAGCAGCGCTGGTGCTTTCAGCGAGTCCTACGTTGACAGAAGCACAAGTAAGAACACTGCTGCAGCAGACTGCTACTGATATGGGATCATCTGGTTTCGACAATACATTTGGCTTCGGACGACTGAATGCTTTCACTGCTGTTAAGGCTGCGATTAACAATGCAGTTCTTTCAGGACCTGCACACATTTGTCCGAGCGCTACATTTACAGTTACCAGTCCCCCAGCCGGTACTACTATTACCTGGTCGAGCAGTAACGCCAGTGGAGTAACGATTAACAGCAGTGGTGTAGCAACACGCGTTGGAAGCTTTACCGGCACGGTTACTATCACGGCAACATTCAATGGCGTATGTGGCGTTGTTGCCTTAAGCAAAACAGTTACCGTTGGTGCGCCCTCTCCTATTTCCAGTTTAACGGTGCGCATGGGACCTCCATCGGGTAATCAACTTTGCTATAACTATAACCTCGGTATAGCGGTTGGAAACGCTAACCAAAGCGCACAAGGTGTAACACAATACAATTGGAATTTTGGAAGCTGGGCTCCTTACTTTACTGATTATGATGGCCTGGGAGTATATACATCTGTAGCCATGTTAATGGTAAATAGTTCTGCAGCTCCTTCTCAATCTATTTCTGTAACAGCACAAAACTCGTGTGGTGTAAGCGTTCCTTATTCTAAAACTTTTTATGCGAGCAGTTGTGGAAGCTTCAGTGTTGCGTACCCTAACCCGACATCCGATATACTCTCTTTAAGCCTGGATGACACTCCGGTAGCGTTGCCGCAGCAGATAAGTTTATATAGTGAAAAAACTCAAAAGGCTGTATATACTATCTCTCACGAAAAACTTACCACAGCATTCAGCAATGAGCGAACACTGAATATTCCAGTGCATACTTTTCCAAGGGGAGTTTACTATCTGCGGGTTGAAAATGGTGATCGCAAAACGGATCAGATAAGAATCGTACTCAAATAAATATTCAACACTTTACTTTATATAAGAACGGCTATTTTAGTAGCCGTTCTTTTTTTACAGTTATCGAATAACTCCCTGAAAAAAATAATGTCACATATATACCGGGAGGTATATGTGTCTTGGTAATCTGCCACGCTTTGATAGCACAGCTCTTCAAACAACTTGGAATAATTCATGAGTCAGCATCAATCAGTATACATATATAGAACAACTGTAATTTTAAGGCATAAAAAAAGCGGACAAATGAAATATAATTTTCAGTTGTCCGCTGGGGAGGTCTCGAGCGGATTCGAACCCTAAATCTATAATTCACCTAATCTTACTCCTATTGCTAAAAACGTGGTTTTTGAGGTTATTTAAAGAGTGAACAGGGCAGTTAAAACAAAGGAATATTAAACTTTTGTTCAACTAATTGTTCAACTAAAGGCAAAACCTGAGATACTCACAAAACGTTTACATAGCAATGAGCAACATTCATTTCAGCATCAGAAAGCAAACAAACACAAACCCGACTATTATTCTCCAAGTGTTTGACTCTCGATTTAAAGGTCGAAAGTTTATGTATAGTACGGGAAAGTCGATCGATGCGAATTTGTGGCTTCAAAAAAAAGAAAGGGTGAAAGTGATTCCTGCACAAGAGGTCGGACTAATTAAACTCAATGCCTATTTAGACACGTTATACCAGGCGGTGCTTACATTCATGTCTCAAAAATTGAATAGCAAAACTCTTTTGCGTGAGGACTTGAAAAACTATCTCAATTCATTAAAACAAGACGAACAAAAAGAACGCCTTGAACAGGAAAAACAGACGCTTGAAATCGAAAAGCAAAAGCTCGAAAAAGAAAATGATTTTTATTCGACTTGGGACTATATCATTGAAACAACGAAAAACAAAGATGGACTTCTTCTTTCTGAAGGGACTAAGAGGTCTAAAAGGCAAACACTAAATCTTATCAAGGAGCATTGTGTACAGAAGAAAATACAATTGAGCTTCGAAGGCATCGACAAAATGTACTATCATCAGTTAGATATGTATATGCTATCAAAAGGTTTTAGTCCGAACAACCGTGGCAAACATTTTAAGGAGATAAAAGCAATATTGCGCGAAGCTGAAGATCGCGACATTAAAGTAAATCCTTCGTTCCACAAGAAATCTTTTAAAGTTATAAGGATTGATGTGGACTCGATTTACTTAAACGAGTCTGATATAAAAAAACTCATGAGTGCCGAGGGCTTGACACCTGGTCAAGAAAAACTCCGAGATATTTTCATCATGGGATGTTACACCGGACAAAGACATTCTGATTGGAGCCAGATAAGACCTGAAAATATAGTCAACGAAAATGGAGTAAATATTCTTAGAATCAAGCAACAAAAAGGAAGGAAAATTGTCCATGTTCCGATTCACCCGATTGTACGATCTATCTTAAAGAAATATGGTGACAATCCTCCGACAGTCATTTCCAATCAAAAATTCAATGAGGCATTAAAGGTAATTGCAGAGAAAGCAAACCTTGGAGAGACATCAATAGATGGACAAATCGTATCTAAAAAAGATCACATCTCTACACACACAGCCCGCAGGTCATTTGCTACTAACGCTTACTTATCAAAGTCAATGCAGGTATATGAGATCATGAACTGTACAGGTCATAAATCAGAATCGAGCTTTCTCAAATATCTAAAATTACATGGCTTAGATCATGCAAAACTTGCTGCAGAAAGTAAATTCTTTAATGACTTTGCTCTTTTAAACTTAAAGGTTGCATGATTTGTCTGTCTGTATGAAGCATCTACGGATTGATTGACACTGCCTAAAAAAGTGTGTAA
>DJFR01000047.1:0-13808 GCA_002432545.1 Flammeovirgaceae bacterium UBA5867
GAGACCTCCTCCTGTTGGGCAACTTGTAAACGGTAGGCATCACGTTTCTTTTCAGCTCCTCTGATATTCGAGATCTTCAGGGGTATAGATACCATGGCGGTAATGGCGTTATAGGCCGGAGAAGGCGCACCGGGATTCGTGCTCTGTGTTATAAAATTATTCCCCAATGTGAATGCTATATCTGGAGTTCGGTTGCTGGCAGCCAGGGCAACTTCTTTATGCACAAGGTCCAGCATAGCTTTGTTCGAAGTAATTTTATAGTGCTGGTCGATGGCGACTTCTTCATCGGCATTTTTATCAGACCACACACAGGTATCCGGAGCTATACGTTGCGTACGGTATACATGCTCTACCAACGCCTGTAGTTCTTCTAATATACCTATATAATTCTCTTTCAAATCATTTAATAAAATTTCATTCTCATACTGTACGAGCTGCTTTTTTATAGCACGCGTGCTGTCAGCTACTATTACGTTCTGAATATTTCGGATGTGGTGTTCCAATTCGCGTATCTGCTGTTCGAGCATCCAGCATTCCTGGAAAGCCAGCAATGCATCGCGTTTGAATGTATTGACAAATACGGCATGCTCTTCGCGCGCCACCGTTACCTGCTGCTTTGCATAATTTATACGATGCATGCGCTTTCTTCCGGTCTCGATGGTATGTTCTATACCTATAAATAGCTGTTGCGGCATATTTATACCACTTATATCACCGGAAGCATTTCCCAAACCCAATACCGGATCAGGTGATACACGCGCGATATCAACATTGAGTTGTGCGAGTGCTATATCATCCGTCTGGCGGGTAATTTCAGGATGTACCGAAACCGCATTCAGAAAATCTGCAACCGTAAGTTGTGTATAAGATTGTGCACTCAGTAAACAAGCTTTAAGACAAAGTATACAACAAACAAAATAGTACCGCATCACCGTTAAGCTTAGCTTGACATTATCGATGGAGAATAATTTTGCCTGATCGCATCTATAGCATACAACCAGGCAAAGAAAATATCTGGAATGACTTACACTACAGCTGCTTAGAATTCAGTGAACTCATTATCACTCGCCACATCACTGAATTTTAAATCGAAACCACTGTTACTATGAGACGCTGACTTTACGCTATTACCATCAACAGCTTTACTCTTCTCAGGTACAGCCGTACCCCTGGCACGTATTGTTTTGCCCAATGCTGTATTGCCTATATTAAAATAGCTTATCGCATTTTTCAATTCTTCGGCCAGCGTATTCAATTCTTCTGCATTTGAAGACATTTCTTCTGCTGCCGATGCATTGCTTTGTGTTACCATCGACAATTGCTGTATAGCTTTATTTACCTGGTTCGCTCCCTGACTTTGTTCTGTACTTGCCGATGCAATTTCCTGAACAAGTTCTGCCGTGCGATTTATATCCGGTAATGTGCTGGTGAGCATATCTCTGGATTCCTTCGCCATCTTCACGGTGCGTGCCGATATCTCGGTAATCTCCGCTGCTGCCTTCTGACTTCTCTCGGCAAGCTTGCGTACTTCAGCCGCTACAACGGCAAAGCCTTTACCATGTTCGCCTGCACGTGCTGCTTCAACAGCTGCGTTAAGTGCGAGCAGGTCTGTCTTCGAAGCAATCTCTTCGATGATGGTAATTTTTTGAGCGATGGTTGTAATCGCATCTACTGTCTCAGAAACCGATTCATTGCTCACTTTAATATCGCCTACTGCTTTGTTCGCGATCTTTTCAGTCTCTTGCGAGTTGTTGGTGTTTTGTTCGATGTTCGCGATCATTTGCTCCATAGAAGCTGAAACCTCTTCAGAAGCGCTTGCCTGTTCCTGTGCACCCTGCGACATCTGCTGTGAAGCCGCTGCCACCTGGTGNNTTTACCATCGCTTCGAGCGCGTTATCAAGGTCGCCTCCTTTATTATCCATTGCGTTGAAGTCAATCGTGAGGTCGCCTTTCGAAACCTGCTGCGCGATTCCAACACTGCCCCGAAGTTTTTCGAGCATGATCTTAAGTTCGTCCAGCATCTCTCCTATTTCATCACGCTTTACAACTGTGATCTCTGTTGAGAAATCTCCGTGTGCTACTTTCTTGATTGCTGTTTTCGCAACCGACAATGATGAAGCTATATCTCTCAACAACCACACTGCTACCAATGCACCAATAATCACTGCTACTGCGATAAGAATGAACATGGTTCGAACAGCACTTGCATACATTTCATCCGTGAGAACTCTGTCTTGGGCAAGTTTACCTTCTATGTCTCTTTCTATCTCGCTGAGTATAGCATCCGATTCGTTGTCCAATCTTTCTACGTCTCCTTCTGACAATGCCTCGGCATTGATCTTGGTACTTTTTCGTGCAAGCTCCATTACCTGCAGGTGCAGCGTATAAAAGTTATTATACTGCATTTGGAGACGATCAAACAACGCCTTGTCTGTACCATTCAATAAACCGCCTAATTCTGTCGACAGCAGTTCGAGCTTATTCTCGATCTCGCTTGCCTCCAACAGTATAATTCTGCTCATTTCTTCGGTCTCGGAAGCGATCATCATCTTCTCTGTATTCTTCAGATCCATGAGCAAAAGTTTGATCCGGTATATACGGTCAAGCTGATCTTTAGCACTTGAATTCATAAAGTTGTTCTTCAGTTCATCGGCAGTTGATACTATTTTAGAAAAGCTTGCTTCGGCTTCATTCTCGGATAGTACTGTGGCACGTATTTCTGTATTCTCCAACGACAGTTGTACAACGGTTTCACCAACGGCCAGAAATTCGCCAACCTTTGTTCTAAGGTTTGTAATTTTCTGCAGCGTTTCGCCATCGCTGATCTTTTCAAGTTCACCAAGTGTATTATTAAGTTCTTCTGTAAAAGCTTCGATGGAACGCTTCAACGCATTCATGCCTTGCTCATCTTCGGCAAGAATTAACTTCTTCTGGTCGCGGCTTATCTCAGTAAGATTTACTTCAACATCACCTATCAGTTGCAACTGCACGGCATTCTTGTCGGTAATCTCATTTAATTTGTCACTTATATCACTGATACGCAGATAGGATATAACAAAAATTATACTCATCAGGAGAAGCAGTATCGTGAATGCCGCGATGAGTTTTACTCGAATTGTAAAATTATTGATCATGAAAGTATATTTAATTAACAGACAGGTCGAAGGAAGTAATTTCAGATACCGGGAACATGGCTGATACATTGAGTATCATAGTGATGTCGCCCTGGTTATTGACGATACCCGTTAACGAAGACGAATGACTATGCTGAATATGAGCAGGATCCTGTATCTGCGATTCTTCGATGGCCACAACTTCGCGTGCTATATCTACGGTGGCCCCGATCAACAGCCTGTTGTCGTCACCATTTTTTACATCCAGTATCAGTATGCGGTTACTGCGGGTTACTTCTACAGATGGCAAGCCGAGCTTCTGGCGTGTATCGATCAGCGGAAGAATTCTACCCCGGAGATTAATAACACCCAGCATATAGACCGGAGCATGAGGAAGTTTTGTGATCTGATCGACCTCAATTACTTCCTGTACATTCTCTACATGCACAGCAAATTTATCGGTTCCAATTAAAAAAGTGAGATATGAATTTGATGCAAGCCTGGGGATCATACGATGAACTGGGATTGTCTTTCCTGTGTAAGAATTTATAGTTTTTACGCCTGCAATTTTGTTGATATAGATCAATGCAGCGTTCCGTATTATTACGGCTAAGCATCCTTTTTTATACAGAATTAAACGTACGTATTTATACCTAACCCTTTATACACTTGAGCATTACCACGGTTATCATCTATTTTTATACTATATATTATGGTAAATACTTATACTATTGTATACCGCTACATCAGATATATTCTATTTACCTCAGGATTCTCCCCGTTCATCGATTAAAATACCCGGACGCTTGCTAAAGAGACAACCATCGGCACAAGATTAACAGCCACTGTTTTCTGCGATGTATATACCTTACTCTGCACTTGTATTAAAAAACATATAACATGCACAAACCTCATTATATCGTTTACAAACAACAGAAAACACCCGCGATGTAATATACCCGCCACAAACAACGCCATCTTATAAAATATATTCTTTCTAAAAAGAAGAAGAATAATTACAGCAACGCATTAGAAAAACAAATCTTGCAGATATACCCAGACTATACCATAACAAAAAGAAAAGACCGAACATCCCGTCTGGACATCGGTCTTTCTTAACCCAAATTGTACTTAACCTAACCTGTCTATGAACAGGCGAGAACTGCGACAAATCTACAGCAAAGTATTTTCTTGCAAACTCAAAAGATTACACAGAAGTGCATCCGTATTTTTACAGAAGATAGTTTAGCAGCGTTAACACAACTGAACACAAACTATATATATCATCAACCCTTGATCTGCCGAACATAACAATCTGAAGTATATAGATCGAACCAAAACAACTTTACATTTTGCAAAAAATCCTATACATACTTCTGTCGGTTAATCTTCCTGGCAGGTGCGGCAGACGTTAGTCATTTGAATAATGGCGACACGATGAGTCCGTACTCAAGAGACGATAAGTAATTGATCATTATAAAAAGAAAAATTTCAATAACCGATGGCTCCCTAACCACTTGTGATTCACGATGGTTTTTTGGAAACACCAAACTTGCTGGAATGGTGTAACAACAGAACAAGAAAGAACAAACTGCTGTTCCTGGGTTTCGTTCACGAGCAGATTCAACCGATCAGCCTGCCTATCTGCTAATCGCGGTGTCGTTCATGCATTTTATCCGGAGAAGAATTTTTTACATGAAAATCATCGAACTCATTATCAAAATAAATCAGTATCTTGCTCCCTCCTTTCTGTCTTGAGGAAGAATACACCTTACTATTCCCATCCTCATGCACAAAGTTTCTGACAATATTAAAACTTAAACGCACTATGGCCCGACCACAAGAGACATTCAACAAAAAAGAGATGGAGAAGAAACGCCTTCAGAAGAAGAAGGAGAAGGAACAACGTAAGGAGGAACGGAAAGCGAATGCAAAAGAAGGACTTACGCTGGAGGATATGATGGCGTATGTTGACGAGAATGGCAACATAACCTCGACACCTCCGGACCCTAATAAAAAGAGATCATCTATCAAAGTTGAAGATGTGGTAATCGGATCGCGTAACAACGAAAGTGCTACGCCCGTGAACCAGCGAACAGGAACCGTTACGTTCTTCAATACATCCAAAGGATTTGGGTTTATCCGCGATAACCAATCCAAGGAAAGTATATTTGTGGGTAGCAAAAGTATTACAATGCGTATCCAGGAAAATGATGTCGTGACGTTTGAAACAGAAATGGGACCAAAAGGGCTTAATGCTATAAATGTGAAATTGGTGCGGTAAATCACAATCAGATAAGGCCATAAAAAAAAACACCTCTGGATGCCAGAGGTGTTTTTTTTATGCGACAATGTTATTCTGCCATTTTCGATATCTGCAGCTTGAATTGCTTGGTCAGTGTGAATTCATATTTCGCTACATCCATCAGCTCGCAGGCTTTTGGAGAAAGCGACAGCATGTAGAGCAGATCCTGTGCTGCAGCAGAAGTCTGAATATTATTTAAAGCTTTGCCGCGGTGAGCCTGAAGCGTAAACGAGTATCCCTTTTTCTCCTTGGGATTCAGCGCCTTAAACTCATGACCAGAAAGGCTATACTCCTGCGGAGCATCTTCTGATGCAATCATAAGCTTCAGTATAACTGGTCGGTATTTATTCCACAGCGAAATATATACCTGCGTGGCAAGTGAGTTATAAAATTTAGAGTCCATTTTTTACACAGGGGTATGGGTATGCTTACTAAAACTTTTTTCTAACCTAGATAACTCTGCAATGATTTGCTGCGGGATGTATGCCGTAGCCTGCGCGTTGCTTTTTCTTTTATCTGCCGTACACGTTCACGCGTGATGTTAAACTTCTCACCAATTTCTTCAAGCGTCATCGGGTTATTGTCGTTCAAACCGTAGTAACTTGAAATGATTTCTGCTTCACGTTTGGTAAGCGTAGACAATGCCCGCAGTACTTCACGCTTTAAGGAATCCATGATCAATTCAGAATCAGGTGTTTCATCCTTGCTGCTTTCCAGTACATCAAGTAACGTATTATCTTCTCCGTTTACAAAAGGTGCATCCACTGAAATGTGACGCCCGGCCGAGCGCATGGTGCTTTCAACTTCTTCAACAGGAACTTCCATAAATTCAGCAAGCTCTTCAACCGAGGGTTCGCGCTGAAATTTCTGTTCAAGCGTTGAGAACGTTTTCAATACTTTGTTCAATGAACCCACGCGGTTAAGCGGCAATCTGACTACACGTGATTGTTCCGCGAGTGCCTGCATGATCGACTGCCGGATCCACCACACTGCGTATGAAATAAATTTGAAACCACGCGTCTCATCAAAACGCATGGCTGCTTTTATAAGACCAACGTTGCCTTCATTTATCAGATCACCAAGTGTTAACCCATGATTCTGATATTGCTTGGCAACCGACACCACAAACCTGAGATTGGCTTTTGTAAGTTTCTCAAGCGCTACCTGGTCGCCCTGCCGTATTCTTTTGGCCAAGTCAACCTCCATCTCCGCTGTGATCAGATCGACTTTACCTATCTCTTGTAAATATTTATCCAGGGATTCGCTCTCCCGGTTCGTAATTTGTTTGACAATTTTTAGCTGTCTCATTGAATATATTAAAGTATAAAATCCATAACAGTTTAAACATTACCACATCGGTATGTGTGCACATCCTGGTAAGATGGCTAGAGTATACTACTCGTTTTAGGCCGTGCCTTTGACACAACTAGATTCTTACCAAAGAAACTAACATTCGAAAGTTTATCCATTGCTTCCATCGCATCACGATCGTCAAGCATATCGACAAAACCAAAACCCTTTGACTCCCCGGTATATTTATCAACTACGATTTTTACTGAACTGGTCTTACCAAACGTTTCAAACAATGCTTTCAAGGCGCCTTCGTTTACAGTCGGGCTAATGTTCGCCACAAATAGGTTCATAATCAGAAAGATTAGAATTGGTTGTTATGAAACTGAAACCGAGTCTCTTTCAATTGATAAAATCTGGTAGCAGGAATAATCTTTCAATAGAAAATAACCTTCAGCAGGATTCAGGGAATTGAATATCAAAGGTACATAAATTAATCCATTTAAGTTCAAATACTTGCCTTTAGAAAAATGCAGGCTTGCTATGCAACCAAATTATTAAAAACCAGAATATACCTTGAGCAATGATAAAAGTAACCTGAAACCATTCGGAAAAGAATATTACCATCTATTTCGAAATGCGTTCAATAAGATCTTTTGCTTTGTAAAATAAGATTTTACGATAAAGAGCAGGTAAGAAGTCGACATACCCGCGAGCTATGTCTCTCAAAAAGGAAGATTTTATGACAAGAGAGCCGGGAAGACGCACGCTGTTTTTTTGAAGTGACCGGCTGAGTGAATAAAGTACACGAACGTTTGCAGACACCCTATAGACTCATCAACGCTTCACACTGAAACGTTGATGAGTTTAATTATACAGTATAATCTACAGTTGGAAATTAACACCACCCAGCAACATCATGGGTGTTGTGTCGCCCCGGTAATATTCTCTGCTTTTCTCGGCAAGCAGGTTGCGGCCATTCACAAAAACAGTTATGGCTTTAACCGGAGTATAGGCAAGTCTGGCCTGCAGCAGCATTTTACCTTCAATATGTTCTATACCACTTACACCATCCTGCTTTCGCATGTTATTTGCTTCGTAGAATGTTTGATGCGTAAACCAGTATGCATTTACATTCATATTGAACTTGGAACTGATGTGATAATTTACATACGCGCCACCGTACGCCTTCGGGGTAAATTTATGATCAATAGTAGTTCCCATACCTGAATATATATTGTTATTGGCGGGATCGTTACCGTTGCTGACATCCGGCCCTGCCGCAGCTGTATTAAAATATGGAGAGTAATTTTTAAGTGTGGTCTTCTGGAAAGTTACAAATGGTTTTAGCTGTATCTTCTCAAATACAACGTTCAGCGATATAGTTGTGCCTGTTTGTTGTACCGACATCGGCAGATTGTGTGTCTGCGTTGTCATACGTGCCACTATCGGATAGTTTTCCGGAGTCATCGTGGTTTCTTCCTGAATCATCGCAGCATAATTCTTCGTGCGTGTGGAGTATGCTTCTACATCCAATGCTATATTTTCGGCCAGCATCGTTCTGTAGCCTACCTCAAGCATAGTTGAATTCAGCAAGTCGAGATTCTTATTGCCATTTGCTTTTACGGCTATATATGTATCCGGGCCGGCAGGATATGCAAGGGTATAATTAAGGTAAGTATCCAAAATAAATGGTGAACGATACGCTTTTGAGTATACAACACGCAACAGATTATTCTCATTCAGTTTGTAACTTACGGCAGCCTGGTATGAAGCAAACCAACGCTTCGGATGCGTGAACCGATCGGAACGCACACCACTTGTGAATCTTAATTTATCATCAAACATTTTATACTCCACACGAACACTACCGCCTACGGTTTCCATTTTATGACGGCCATTCAGCAAGCCATTACCATTGAATGAATAATCGCCATCATCATACGTGGCACTTCTATAGGTTACGCCTGGTTTTATCGACAATGACTGTATTGTAAATTCATATTCTGTTGTAGCATCCAGTATATTATAGTGATAGCCCGCTCCTTCCAGACCGCGCTCAGGAACCTGCGCAGCATGTGCGTACGAGAGCTGTGTATTCAGTTTATAGGTTTTAGCACGCAGATCAACATACTTTGACGTTGTTATATTAGTACTCATGTTCGTCATCGGGTTATCGAACATTATGTTCTGTACTTCAGAGTCTTGTAACCCTGCTGTAAGATTCAGATCAACGTTATCATTAGGAGTATATTGCAAAAATGAATTGACACCATACTTGATCATGGACTTATCAGGATGTGGGTACCACTCATGAACATTTTGTACCCGCAGGTTATCAGAAGTTACCCATTGGTTTGTTAAATTATCTAAATAGTAAGGATCGCGTCCGCGGGTTTGATAGTTACCGGAAAAACGAACATTCACCTTATCGTTAAATCGATAGCCTGCGGATGCATTCGTAATGGCTGTGCTCTTTGTACCATATTGTGCACTGCCGTGAATATCCCAACCATCACCTGGTATATTCAGGGTAATAATATTGATAACACCCGATACAGCGTTCGGTCCATACAGCGTAGACGATGGACCGCGGATCACTTCAATCTTATCAACATCATTCAAATCTATAGGCAACGATTCCCAGAATGTACCGCCCTGCAGGTAATTATATACCGGCCGGTTATTAATCATTACCAGTGTTGTTGTGTTGGTAGATGACAAGATCAATGAATTGGGAGGAACGTTGTCCAATCCACGAATGTGTATATCATAATTTCCGTTCGATTGTTGCCGGACAATTACTGCGGGAATGAGGCGCAGCGCTTCCATAATAGAAGTCGCTCCAGCATTCTGAATTTCTTCACGTGTTAACACTGAAGCAGAAAGAGGAGCATCAAACAAGCTTTCAGACTTTTTGGAAGCAGATATAATTTTAATATTCATTATATCTTCCAGACTCATGTGATATATATCTGTAGTGTCTGGCGACTGACCGTAAACCGTACACGAGCAAACGATCAGAAAGAAGAATACAGCTGATCGCCTCAGCGCAGGTCTCGTGGCATTATATACTATAGATGTAATAGTGGGGTAAGATTTTACCATGATATAGACAATTAATAATAGTTTTACATTTTCAAAAAAGTATACAAAGGAAGTGACTGGACTGTAACCGTAACGTCAGGTTTGGTACAGAACCAACTCCCTGATAATTACATAACCCGGTGACCGTATTTTTACAGATGCATACGTAGGTATACGCGAATCCGCGTAGCAGACACACGTCAGGAAAGATATACAGCAAAACAATAAATCTTCTTATATTCAGGTTCGTGACAATCTCTTCTATCCCTCTGATACTACATGATTATGAAGACCTCATTGAACATTCTGTTTTTCCTTTTCTATATAGGATGTTTGGCGCAAGCGCCATCGAAATCAGGTTACGTTTGTCCGCCCTGTCGCAGTACGTGCGATCAGCAGCAATTTCAGGAACCCGGCAATTGTCCAACCTGCGGAATGAAGCTGATACACCAGGAAGATGCTATCCAAACAGAAGAGTTCTTTTTTACATTCAACAATACGCGGTATAGTGCAGAGATTGGTAAACACAAGAGCCATCCATCAAACAACGCAACCATTGTAATTATACCCGGCCATGGTAAAACTGATTTTGTTGGCGGCACGCACTTTTACGAATTGAGACAGTTCTTTACCGGACTGGGCTTTACAACACTGGTGTGGGATAAGAAAGGATGCGGCAAGAGTGAAGGTATATATGAACATCATCAGTCCATCGAGAGCAGTGCAGATGAAGCTATAGCAGCTATTGAAGAATACAAACAAAAAAATCTACCCGGCTCTGCACAGATCGGGCTATGGGGAATAAGCCGGGCCGGCTGGATTTGTCCGTTGATCATGAACAAATACAAGCCTGTTGCATTCTGGATCTCCGTGAGCGGCACCGATGCCTTTGACAATTTCCGGTATATGGTGGAAAATAATTTTCGGATAGAAGGGCGTACTGAAGACGAAGTCAAAAAACTGATGCACGAATGGGATTACTATGTAAACACATTACGCCACGGTGGCAAATCGTACGATCAGTTTGTTGCCTCTACACAAACACTTTTTAACGATCCGTTCTATGTTTCATTAGGACAGAAGCGCGTATCCGAAACAGAGTTCAATTCATCCGCAGAATACTATAAAAAGCTGGGTGATCCGTTCGACAAAGAAACCGGGCTATATATACTTGCTCCCGACTTTGAAAATATCGTCAATAATATAGAATGTCCTGTGCTGGCAATTTTCGGAGAGAAGGATTCGCAAATTGACTGGCGAAGCACAAAAGCGTTTTACGAAAAGACTATAGGAAAGAATAGCAAGGCAAAACTCGAAACAAAAAGCTTTCCGGATTGCAACCACAACATTATGAAATGCAAAACCGGTGGACTGTATGAAAATCTGGATTCCTACAACAGAGCTCTGTGTGATGGCTATTATGAAACAATGCAGGCATGGCTGGCTAAAAATGGTTTCGCAAAATAAAATTTCAAAAAGAATGAGCCAGATCAATCATCCGGCTCAACTTCCATATATACTTTTATTGTGTCACAATCCGTGTTATTATTTTTTCATCTTTAGTATAGGCTACAAGTGTTGTGTGGTCATCCAGAGGATATAGTACAGGAAATTCTCCACCTTCCGACTCCGGAATTTGCACAGATGCATTTTTTTTATCATCGTTAAGTATTGAAAACGTAATATAGCCTGAAGCGACATGATGTCCCGCTGAGTGACCTGCGTGCATATCATGTTTCGACTGTGTCTCATCCCACACAGCTACTATATTTTTACCGGAAGACGAAATCTGCGGATGGCGCGCATTTTCTGACACGAGCCTGCGTGGTTCAAATGTATTACCGTTATCAAGCGACCTGGTAAAGTACAGCCCCGGACTTCCGCCTGCGGTAAACCACACAACTGCCAGCGCTCCGTTGTTAGCAACCATTGATGCCCCGGTATGCGGACAGCCATCAATTACCCAATTGTCATTACTGATCTTTTGTATAGATTGAAATGTAACTCCATTATCGCTGGATATACTGTGCGCAAAATCACGAACCTGTCCTTTAACCGTTGTTTCTATATCACGATATACTACATGTATATTTCCATGATCATCAACATACAAATCAGTTCGGCAGCATTCACAAACCGTTTCGCCTATCGGGTAATCGGTTTGAAAACCTTCTTTACCATTTGTCTTGGCAAAGAAAAGCGCAGAGCCTTCCTTCCCGGTCTTGAAGCGACTGTCTAACCAAACCGCTCCTATTTCACCGTCTGGTAATGTAGCTATATCAAAAAAGCTTCTGCTGTTTGTACGAAGCGTATCGGTATGCAGGTATTTTTCTTTCGTCCAGGTTTTACCGTTGTCAAAGGATTGCACATACAGAATAGATCCGGCATACTTATTCTTTTCGCTCGGATGTTTGCGTTCATATACGGCTACGATGGTTCCATCCTTTTTAAACGCAATCTTGTTCATACTTTCACCCCGCAATACTGTTCCGATGGAAGCATGTATCGTTACCGGCTCTACAAATTTTGCCTCTTTATAGCTATACCGCGCATAGTATAATTGCTGTTTACCTTCCTCACCTTCCGTCCAGCACATAACCGGATTACCTTGATGATCGCGCGTAAAATAAGGACACCCCGCAGCACTGCTACCGGAAACAACAACCGCCTGTGATATTTCGGGCTTGCTCTCTTTACGCTGGCAGCACAGCATAAACGGAACGAATAAAATGAATAATACTTTTCGCATATACGGTGCGTTATGATTTACCTGTAAAATTATATTGAACACCGAACACAAAAGTGCGTGGTGGTGCCGATGTATAGGTAGAGCGGTCGGTGGCATTATTGCCACGTGTAGCGCTGAATGCATAGAGTTCGTTCGTAATGTTCATGATATTCATAAACACCTCTACGCCTTTCCATTTATAGCCCGTGCGAAAGTTCAGAACGCTAATGCCTTTCAATCCAAACACACCTTTATCTTCATACTTCACCGTGTTGATTTGATTCTGATACCAACTGCTCATACGCTGCCACTCCAACCCGATTCTGAATCCTCCTATAAATTCAGGCTTGTAAATAAATTCACTGTTGGCAATCCACGAGGGTGCGCTCGGCATTATTTTATCATTCACATTCTGAACAGCGTCTGTTGATTTTGTACTCAGCACAAATTCATCAAAGCGGTGTGCGGCATTTGTTCCGCCAAAGCGAACAGTCCATTGTGTATTGGGGCGATAGGTGACACTATATTCTATACCCTGGTGTGTTGTTCTTCCGGCACTTTGGTAATCGGTAGAGTTATCGGGCTGGCGAATGTTGAGCAACTCATTGGCACCTTTCATATGATACAGTGCTATATCTGCATCGAGGTGATTTTTGATCAGACTTACCCAACCGCCCGCTTCATAGTTTGTAAATTTGGCTGGTGTAAGATTGTAATAAAACTCGGCCGGATCAGTATTGTTTTTTTTGCGAAAAATAGAGGTCAATCCCGGAGGTGAAAATCCCTGGCTATAATTAGCGTATATACCTGCATTGGAGTTTATGGAATACGTGGCACCAACTTTAGGTGTAAATTGTTCGTACGATTTTTTACCGGTTGATGCATCCAGGTAGTTTGTATAGCTGAAAGACAAGTTATCGTAACGACCACCGAGCGTTACCGTCAGATTTTCTACAGGTTTTATTTCAGCCTGCAGGTATACCGCACTGTTCACAAGGTCAGCATCGTAATCGGCAATCTTAATATCAGGACGCTCCTGCGTTATACTATATTTCTCCACCGACTTCCCATCGGAACGCAGTTGTGCTGCCAGATCAATCCGGTATGAATCATACGTGTTGGGAGAATTATCCAGACTTACACCGGCAATCAATTTGGTATGTGCAGGCGCTATATCTATAGCGTGCTGCAGAATAAATCCGCGGCTCTTGAAACTATTGTCATTGATCTCTCCGGTAGCGGTATTCTGCCCGGTTGTCCACCGAATGCTATAGGAAGGATTTTG
>DJFR01000047.1:13853-39414 GCA_002432545.1 Flammeovirgaceae bacterium UBA5867
TGTAAAATGCAACGCTATCAACACTGCCGGGAGTTTCGGAGTAATAGTTATTATACGAACCGGCTAACGTAAGCTTTGTGTTTTTGGACAGTTCGTAGTCCCAGCGGGCATTGATCGAATTTTTATCATAGTCAGAATAGGTCATCCAGCCGTTTTGTTGTTTGGCATAAAAACCACCTATATATATACCTGATTTTTTAGAGAGCATTCCGCCCGCCCCATATTGAACACGCTTGTAACCGAAATTATCAAACTGTATGCCCACACGTGCCGTAGGAACGGCCGTAGGTTTTTGCGTTATAAAGTTGATGACACCGCCTACAGCTTCCGGCCCATATAGCGATGATGCCGGGCCTTTCACAACTTCAATATTAGAAATTGCAAATATATTCATCTCGATCAGCGCGTTGTGATTGAACACTCCCATCGGACGAAGTGGAATGCCATCTTCCATATACAGGAAGTATGCATTTGTACCCATCGGCTGGCGTATAGCCATAGCGTGTTGCTCGTTGTTATAGTTGAGCATTGCTACACCGGGCACTTTATTAATGAGCTCTACAAGAAGTGTAGGTTTTGCGTCATTGATAACCGTGGGCGTAACTTTGTAAATCGCCATGGGAGCATCGGCACGTAGTTGTTCATCACGGTTGGCTGTAACAACAACTTCCTGCATGGTTGCTATTGAAACCGCCAGTTCAACAATAATAAGTTTACCCTGTTCGATTTTAATTTTTTGCGACTCATATCCCAGATAACGAACTTCAACGCTATCGAAGCGTTGTGTGCTGGTTAAAATAAAAGATCCGTCTGAATCTGTTGTTGTACCACTTCGCTTGTTTTGACCAAGAATGGTTACACCCACCAGGGGTTCCTTGGTTTCCTTATCGAGTACCTTACCTTTAACAGATAACTGTGCGTATGTTGTATGGAACAGCAGCACAAGCATGGCTGCTATATATAGTTGTTTCATAAATGGAAATGTTCAGTAAAAAAGAAGAATACAGAGAGCAGACAGCACACAATCGTGCCGGCTGGCATAACGAACTGAACTTATGAAATCCGGGGAGGCTGGAATATCTGAAAGTACGGACTGTGAAAAATTGTAGCTATATATGGAGTCTCACTTGCAGTCTCTACAAAGAAACCTTTAGTATGAATATCGGAAGCACTGTTATCAGGAGCAAAGAGGGTAATTTCGTGCGCGTGGGCAATACTTACCGGCAAGCCTTCCGAGTCGTCAATATGCTGCACGCTTAAACCTTCGTTAAAATCATAGTCACTGTTACAAAGCGCGATCGGAATTTCCTGGATAAGCCCCATGGTGTGGGCAATGGCATGACGCTGCTGATACAGGTATGAAAGAACGCCCAGCCTGCTGGCGCAGTGCAGCATCATGCTGCATAATACGATAAGCGTGACGATTCTTCTCATGATAGCGTGCGCAAGCTAAAACATTTCAGGCAGCCAAACACAATGCCTGCGTCACAAATTTATCAGCCGGGAGCATGATAGAAATCATGTTTACCGACTGCCAGCCTCACGAGTCTCGCCTTTGTACAGGAAAAAGACCGGGACGATTCCCACGGTATCATCGAACAAACGTACCTGCATTTTCCAGCGTTTATACAGAGCATCAGGGAACTGATAAAGCTATATTGTCTTAGAAAAATCACCTTACAAACATAAAGTATTGATGATCCTGCTGGTGATGCAACGCCGATATATATAGCTATGTTCATCTGAATTTCAGACGCACTAAACGACCCCAATGTATATTATATACTAAAATACAAAGCACTAACTTTGTGTCGCTGGCTCTATACGATCAAAAAAAGGCATGAAATCAATACGATCTCATGCCTTCCATTATTGTAATTCCAATCTGACTGAACCTATAATTCCTGGCTAATCATCCAGTTTAACAAATTAACAGATTGATCTTTGTAAACTAAATCAGGGATATCAAAATGAGTAGCACCGTCATATACTTTGATCTGTGCGGTTCCACCCTGTGCATTAATCTTCGGAACTATATTTTCACTGCTGCTCGGATCTACAATCGTATCTGCCGACCCTACAAATGCCCAAACCGGTATCGAGGTATAACTAGATGCATTATTGGTGTTAACACTTCCGCTGAGGGGTGCTATACAACTTAATAATGGAAAATACACAGCTCCTAAACTCCAGGTGCCTGTACCTCCCAGACTGTGTCCGGTCAGACTTATCTTCTCGCTATTGATCTTCTTGTCTGTGACGATATCGTTAATCAGTTTAAAAAGGGACTCACCTAGTTGATCCCATGTCTTATTGCTGGGACATTGCGGCATCAGAATATAGGCTGGTATATCTTTAACCGATCCATTGTTTAAGAACAGCGGTAAACTTCCACTAACCACGAGACTTAAATCACTACCGCGGCCGCTGCCCCCATGGAGGTAAACGATAAGTGGCATGTTGTCGGTTACATTTTTCGGTTTATATAACCAGTATCCTGAAATTTCTGACGATGTGTAGGTATGTTGCGTCATCGTTGCAGAATCGGCCTCCGGTTCTGTCTCATTAGCCGTGGTATCAACAGCTTCCGGTGGCGTTACATTTGTTGTTGTGTCAGGCGCAGGATCGTCTCCATCAGAATTACAGGCTGTAGTAAAAAACATCAACGATAACAAACAACATCCCATCAAAAAAAAATACTTAGTCATAAAAATTGTATTGGTTTATAATCATTAGACTTAAAGAATAAGAGATGGTTTAATTACAGTTATAAAAATTTGGACTGGATAGAATTTGAAAGCAGCACCCTTAATTTTTAACTTCGGGATGCTGCCTGGTATATATATAGCGTTACCGCATTGCCGAACACTCTATGCGCGAACTTCCTCCGGTGGTTCCGTAGCGAGAAGTTGCATTTCCCATGCGAAACTTGTGCCCATGTTGCCACCATGCTCCAACAAAACTTTCGCCAGCTCCGGTACAGTTTCTGTGCGGGCCCAATCACGTTGAAGCTCTGCCGGAAATACGCCCCACGTAATAGGAGTTACACCTGCCTGCACCATACGTTGTATAGCAACTTCATGTGCTTCTACACTGGCACCCCCGGATGCATCGGTTACTGCATAAACTTCATAGCCCTCTCCTGCAGCCTGAATGGCTGGAAATGCCAAACATATTTCTGACCATAGAGCTGCTATAACTATCTTTTTTCTTCCGGTTTGCTTAACCCAGTCAACGACACGTTTATCCTCCCATGTATTTATAAAAGTTCGGTTAATGGGCTTTTGATCCGGGAATACATCTTGTAATTGCTTTAGTATATAGCCTCCACGTTCTTCCACAACAGTAGTGAGCAGCGTGGGCACACCGAATACTTTCGCAGTTTTAGCCAGGGCAACAACATTATTAATAATGGTTTGCGAGTCATGACTTCTTAAACTTGCGAATTGATACGGTTGATGATCAATTAAAATTAACGCACAATTTCCTGGCGTTAATAACGCGCCTAATCCGGCTTTCGAATTTTTCTCCATTGGTTGATAATTTTAAAGTGAATGAGTAGTCTATGAATCGAAAGTCAAAATTGCTGTGAAGACGAGCCGATAACGATGACAAATGATAAAATATTCTGTTGATAAATATCAACGTAAAAACCCGAACGTTTTACAATCGGAAGGGGGCGATGCTATATATATTGAATTACGTTCAATTGTTCTGCTTGCGAACGCGGCTCAATGTTTCTTTCGTAATACCAAGGTAGGATGCAATCATGTGTTGCGGAAAGCGTTGTAAAAATTCCGGGTAACTATTTACGAAATCGCGATACCGCTCCTCAGCAGAAAAACTTATGGCTGCATTTATTCTTTTTTGATTAGCTATAGAACGTCTTTCATCCATCATACGAACAGCTTCATCGAACGCGGGGATCTCCTGAGCTAATCGTAATGTATCAGGCCTGGTGATCAAAAGCATTTCAGTGTCTTCCCAGGCCACTATATTATATATGGTAGGTTTAGACATAGCCCAACTCTCACGATCGCCTACCCACCAATTTTCGAGTGATAGCTGTACAATATGCTCAATGCCTTTATCATCTACACTATATTGTCTCATTGCTCCTTTAACAATAAATCCGAAGTAATGGCATACTTCTCCTTTCTGCAGGAAGTATTGCTTTCTCTTGAAAGATTTGGGCCGCAAGACTGCCTTTATTTGCTCAAACTCCCCATATGAAAGAGGCGTCTTTGCATAGCTCCCGATGTAATCGTGGATACGTTTAAACATATCTATATAAAATATTGAGGTAATAAATCTGCCGCCACTAAATCGCAGGATCGCTTAACCAAAAAAAGCATAATCAGAAAAGCATGAGATATTTCCGTATGGTAAAGATAGCTAAGCAGTGCTGTAAAAATATTTCTATTTATATAGATATTATTGCGCGAGCATTTCCTTGCACCATTCTGTTGCAGAGTCCATATCAGAGAATAGTCTGAATACCATCAGATCCTTGCGTCTGTTATGTTCTTCCACCATGTCCTCAAGATTTATAGCCGCAAAGGTGTTTTTAGCTTTTATCATGGCCGAGTATTGAAGTCCCTTGGCATACGCCTGCAAGTTCCAGTATTCGTTAATCCATTTCACATCATCGTCTGAAAAGATCTCCGCTTTCCGCAAATCTGTAACCCATGCTACCTTTCCATGCTCGGCAACCTTCTGGCTTATTGCTTGCAATGAAAACTCGCAGTGGTTCCGAAATTCTTCTGATGTTACAAAGCCTACATGGGTAGCCACGAGACATGGAACAGAAGAATCAAAATCCAGCATAATACCATCCACTGCGCGAAGTCTGGTGATCATATTATCTTTTTATTTATAGCCTGCAAAACTATACTGATTAAACATATATACCTGACATTTAACCAATCATTTTTATACAGAGAAATTACTCCGTATTTATACCGGTCGTTTTTATTTTTTTATTGATATTTGTCAACGACTTATTTGAGATTTATAACAGTATCCAATAAGCAGGCGATCATGTCATTTAAATAGGCGCATATATACAGGCTGAATATATAGTATAACCAACGACATGAACGAGTATAACATGTATGTTCTTATATCTTATTTCATTTTCCTTTAAGAGGCTTCAATCCTCAAATCATATCCTTACAAATAACTTACGTAAAGAGCATTACATGCGCTAACCCAAACTATACTATATATTCTTTAGTACTTCAACAAGCACCCTTATTTTTCCGGCAGGTGATTTTTGTAGCATTTTTATCAATAAAGCAGCTATAAAACATTGCATCTTTGTATCAGGGAGTGCTAGCCTCCGTTGTTAATCAAAATATTATTTATTTAAAACTAAACGTTAGTCTTACAAATGAAGAAATGTATACTAAATCTGAATTGGCAAAAAACCAATAGTGTTTCTGCATTCTCCGGAATTGCCATGATAGCAATGTGGATAATTATTATGGGATGTACGAATCCTGAAAACGATCTTACTGTTGAGCCAGCGCAAGCCAGCACGGAGGAAGACATGACCTCAACTGCAGAGATGCGTAAACCTGTTAGTGAAAAATGTATATCCATCGGCCAGGAAATTACAGATAGACACCGTGCCTATAATGCAGCCTTCATTGATGAGGATGTAGACAAGTTGTATTATGACTTTTGGGCTCCTGAGTATTACGAGTTTGTTCCCAACTTCAATAAAGATCGTGAAGGCATGCGCGAACAGATGACCGGGTATTATGCAAAGGGAGGGAATTTATCCTCGTATATATGCGAATCGCTGGAGCGAAGCGTATACGAAGATGTGGTGTATGACATTGGTGCCTATGATAATGTCGGTGATGTGAATGGTAATCAATTTATAATTAACGGGTATTACTTCCTTCGCTGGGTAAAGCAACAAGATGGCGTGTGGCGCGTTGATAAGGGTGTTGCCGGACCAAGAGGCAATACATCTGCAGTTAATGCTACTACCGATGAAGGGCCGGTGGTTTGTTATAACAAGCACCAGGCAAATCATCATACAGCAGGTAATTACGTAATTAACCAAAAAATCACAGAACGATTTGCAGAGTATATGGAAGCACTCACCTCGGCCAATCTGGACAATGCCCAAAAATTCTGGAGCGAAGATATACATCTCTATGGCCAGGGACTGGATGTTGACCGGAATGAACTATATGAATACTATCGTCAGTTTTTTGAAACTGGCAGTATCACTTCGGCCAATACAAAACTGCATTACCGATTTATACATGGGAACACAGTTTATGACATTGGACAATCTGAAAATACAGTGCTGGTTAATGGCGTTCAATCTGTTAATAAAACCAACTACGTAATACGCTGGCAGCGGGGACATGACGGCATATGGCGCATCAATCGCATTATGGACTTATTCCGTGTAGGCTAGTTTATATATACTATACAGGAATATAGATGTACCAAGGCGCTAAATGATTCCATGTTTAAAATAACAATCTCAGATTCTAATACCGTAAATGGGTTCAAAATCAAAATTCTTTGAAAGGGAATAATTTTGAAGATGTAATCAAGCCAAGGGAATCACATTCAAAATACAAAGCCTGAAATCATAAAGACTTCAGGCTTTTATGTTTGCAACTGTTATACCTATAACTTAATGAACTTTGTCAGTTCACTGTTAAATTTCTTTCTCTCTTCTAAAAACAAACCATGATCACTATTTTCAAATCGTTCAATCGTTGAATTTTTGATACCCTTTTGCATTGCTCTGCCAACGTAAAGTCGCATATTTTTTCTTCACACCATGAAAAATAATGGTGGGTATAGTTACTTTATTCAACTCCGAGCGTAGATCAGTATCTATGAGCATTATTGTATTTCACCACATAATGCAGGGCAGTGGCACCACCATAGCCCCCCAACGCAACAACAACGAGGACTTAAAACCTATAATCTGTATGTGTGAACTGCAGGCAGACTATACTATCATCAATTTCTCAAATCAATTCAGTCAGTATATCCTGTAGGTAACGTCATCATCTATGACTAAAGCGGTCTTTGGCACCTGCATCGATAGTAATTTAGAATACGATGAATGCAAGTGAAATTACAAACTATCAACGTCTTTTCTAAGTCGCCCACAACCTGATCACAACCAAGGGGCTCTACCGATGCTACACTGCCAGTTATTTAACCTGACCTTATCATTGGGATGATCTTTGTATCTCGTTTATATATATATACATAGTCTGGCGCGAAACAGTGCCCTTTAAGTCTGCTATGTTAATACATAGCTATCGAAACACCGGTAGTACCAAGCGCCCTTCGGGCATTAACGACTGAGATAAAATCCATATTAAAACGACATTAAAGTTTGGCGGTTTGCAGTAATTACGACTGTCCAGGCAATGCTTTATAAACTTTATTTCAGATCATTGGTTGTAAAATCTAAACTGAGCTAAAACCAAATGGCAAAGATTCGCGATCACCAAATGTCAACCCTTTTAAAATTTATCTCACGAGGAGACATTCGTGTGCTCAAGCTGAAGCCCGCTGGTTCCCTTAGTATACGGCCTGATGTGTTAAAGCACAGCAAACTGCAGGCATTGGGCCAGTCTACTAATCAGGGTATTAAACTCATTCAAAATCTGAAGAGCATGCAAATTCATAGCAATGGAAAAACGAACAAGCATTTACTGAAGAGGCTTATTACATGTGCTATGGCTTGCCAGGAATCAGCCTTCGCATCCATATCAAATTTACACTACGCAGCGAGCATACCTCCTTTACACAGCATGAGTAAAGACACCTCTGACGAGTGCTTTCGACTAGCAAGGCAGATACTTTCCAAACAGCCAATAAACCGCGATGCCATCGTAAGCTGTGCCATTGCCTGTACGCAATGTGCTTCAGAATGCAGAAAATATAGTGAGCATGTTTTTTGGGAATGCATGGAGGCTTGTGAAGCATGCGCGGACGCATGTTACAATGAGCTATATAAGATCATACATCTGTGACACCAACATATAGGAGTCTCAAATGAAAATTACCCACGCCATCCTACTAAGCTTCAGTACAATCCTGCTGCTGTTCTCCATCACCACCTATATTAATTTCCGACAAGCAGAACTGGTAAATACAAATGCTCGAAACTTCGAAAGATCTTCTATTATCATACGGCACAGCAATAGATTTCAACGAAACTTTCTAAGCATGGTCAGCGGTCTGCGCGGTTACATGCTAACCAATGAAACATTTTTTATACAGACCTACGATTCTTCAACACATGACAATCAGCGAATTTTGGCGGAACTTAAGACACTTGTTGCTACTGATAGTACCCAGCAAAGTATATTACGGGACGTTAAAAAACTGAATGACCACTGGGTAAATGATTTTGCCAACCCGTTGTTAAAAGCAAAAAAATCAGGTGAGGTATCAGACAGCAGTAAATTTGCGTTCACAAGTCTTTATCGCACATCGCTAACAGAGGGAGCTGAAAAAAAAATTCAACAAAGCCTACAAGCTAAATTTTTTGAATTTACCAAGTACGAATATGACTATAGGGAATTACAGAACAAACTATTGACAACGTCTACGCAAAATACCAAGAGTATATCCATTATTCTAACAGCACTTTGTATTATCGCTGGTATATGCATTGCCTTGTTCATTGCGCATTATATATCATCCCGCATTATTAACATGACAAAGATGGCAAATGCTATTGCCGAAGGCGATTACACCGTATTAGCAAATGATAAGGGTGAAAACGAACTAAGCCAGCTGGCCCGTACAGTAAACAACATGGCAAAAATTCTCGGCAACAATATAGCAGTGCTAAAACGACAACGCGATGAGCTGGATCAGTTCGCACATATCGTCTCGCACGATTTAAAGGCACCACTGCGCGGCATCGATAACGTGGTTACGTGGATTGAAGAAGATCACAGTTTTGATCTCCCTCCAAAAGTAAATGAGTACCTGGCATTGATAAAAGGGAGAATTAAAAGAGCCGAAAATCTGCTACACGGTATCCTTTCGTATGCTCGCATCGGCAGAGAGGATAAAATACTTGAAGTCATTGATGTTAATGAGTTGTTGAAAGAAGTACAAGAGTATATTCCCAAAAAAACGGGTATAGAATTACGCATCCAGTCCAGCATGCCGGTACTATTCTCCGAAAGAGTTCCTTTGTTGCAGGTATTCACAAACCTTATCGGCAACGCCTTAAAATATCACGACAAGGGATTGGGAGTGGTGAAAGTATATTATAGGCAAGCCGGTGACAAATATGAGTTTTTTATAGAGGACGATGGTCCCGGTATCGAAACGATTTATCATGAAAAAATCTTCGTAATATTTCAAACCTTGCAGGAACGTGATCACGTTGAAAGTACCGGTGTTGGACTCTCCATTGTAAAAAAGATTCTTGACGACCGGGGACTGAAAATTAAACTTACTTCAGAACCAGGTAAAGGTTCTGTCTTTTCATTTGAATGGTTTAAAATTGAAAACTATGAATAGAGTGGTTAAGATATTGCTGATAGAGGATGATACACTCGATCAGATAGATGTAAGACGTGCACTCGACAAGAAAAGTATACTTTACCGGCTCAAAATTGCAAAGAACGGTGAAGAAGCCCTAGCCATATTAGCAGGAACCGGTGATGATATATTTAATGGCAATCCCGACATAATTCTGATAGATCTCAACATGCCCAAGCTGAATGGCTTTGAATTTCTGGCGCGCATTAAAACAATAGATACCTTAAAAGACATCAAGGTATTTATACTCACCACATCTGATGATAAAGATGACAAGGAAAGGGCAGCCAGTCTTGGTGTTTCCGGCTATATAACGAAGCCTCTGAAATTGGAAAGTCCTTCCTCGATCGATGCATTCAATCTTATGATTGATTTGATGAACATGCAAATCATGTAAGTCTTCAACAAAAAATAAGTGATCGCTAATCTCCACGCCCCTCATTGGCAGCGATCGCCACATCGGTATGATTGACATTCGATTTTATTTTCTTTTTCAATTTCACGTGATATGTAGGCAAGGCAAATTGAATTCGATTTTGGTGGAACGCGCGCACGATACCTAGATTGATTTGTTGCTGTATATCCATGTATCGGTTATAGTCGGCACTTAAAATATAGTATACCACTTCAATGGTTAGGCTATATTCTGAGAAAGCCGAAAAATGAGCACGCTCAAAACGCGTGTCTCCCTGCCCTTCCACTATCGCGCGCACGATACCTGGAATGGATTGCAGCTTCTCATAGCTGGTATCATAGACGAGTTGTAATTTAAAGACAATTCTGCGCTCTGCCATCCGCTTGTAATTATGGATACGCGAACTTGTCAGATTGGTATTACTGAACACAACCTGTTCGCCCTGCAAACTGCGTACACGAGTAGTTTTAAGTCCTATATACTCAACGGTGCCTAGTTTATCGTCTACGACAATAAAGTCGCCTAACTCAAAAGGCCTATCAAAAAATATTACAAAGTAATTGAATAGATCACCGAGTATAGTTTGAGCTGCGAGTGCTATAGCAATGCCACCGACACCAAGTCCTGTCAGTACAGCAGTAACATTAAAGCCGAGATTATCAAAAAGAAAAATCAGGCCCACAATCCATACAACTGCGTTTAAAATAAGAATGACACCTCTAATCTGTTTCAATTTATCACCGCTCCCATCGTGCTCCTGCAGATACGAACGTATTGCACTCGTCACCGCAGCGGCAATCAAGCGTATCAATAACAATATAAATGCAATTGTGAACGTATAGCTCAATACAACTTCCACATTGTCAGAGACGGTTAACAACCGATACGCAACATAAAACACAAACATGTATAGCATCGGAAATATATAGGTATGAAGTCCCAACAGATATCGCACATATACATTCTTTGATTTTGACTGCTGAGTCTGTGCAATTTTATGTAATACTCCGATAAGTATTATTCCGCTGGCAATGATCACTGCACTAATGAGATAATCTCTTACCGTATTCATCGCTAACAACGATTCCCACTCATCCAAGCTGGTTGCTGATCCGGGCGTATTTAGTATAGTATCCATCTGTATACATTTGCTCTAAACATACGGTTCAATTCTAAACAGCAAGTTAGCCTGCGATTAAATCGGTCTTAAATTGATATTAAAAGAAGGTCACATCTGTGAATAAAAACCATTTTAATCTCAATTTTATCTTTCTTTAATTTATAAAGTCCCTTTATACCGTATCCTTGTATATTGAATGGCACTATTTTTAACGAACTAATTCTACCAGGAAAGACATGTGTAAATGATTTGATCGTGCAAGATTTTATGCTAAAAAATATATTGGTCCCGGTTGACTTTTCAAAGTCATCGTTCAATGCACTCGCAACAGCTACCGCTATTGCACAGCAGCAAGGTGCCGCCCTTACCATCATGCATGTAGTCGACACTGCGCACGTTGTCATTCCTCCTAGACGAGAAGCCATTCCAAGTCCTGTAGCCCAAATGGCTTCCATAGCTGATGAACGCCTCCATACCTTACGCACCAATATATCTGAACGCTATGGAATAAGCGTTGATACAATTGTTGAAGGCGGAGTACCTGCCTACACGCTATGCCGGTATGCGCTCGCCAAACAAATTGATTTGATTGTAATGGGAACCCGCGATTCCTTCAGCCTGCGTAAAATGATGCTGGGCTCCACTGCCTATAGAATGGTAAAGCACTCTCCATGCCCTGTTCTGTCTGTACCATCGGATCGTTTAGTCATTCGCTTTGGCAAGATTGTCTTTCCGGTGCGCAACGCTCCAAACATGATGGAAAAGTATGAAATACTAAAGCCTATAATTAAACGAAATAACTCTTCGATCGTAGTAGCGGGACTTGCCAATACGAATGATGCAAAGAGTTATAAATACGTAAATTCGTTAATTGACAAGCTCAGTTCACGGTTAAAAGATGAAGGCATTTCATATTCATCGACTATTCATTTTTGCGACAGTATATCAAAACGGTTACTTGAAATATCGCAAACAGAGAAACCCGATCTTATTGTTATTACCGCGATGGCAAGCTCCTCATTAAGACGTTTCTTCCTTGAATACTATACTAAAAATATAGTTAACAGTGCCTCATGTCCGGTTTTGAGTATACGACCAGACATGGCCGTATTAAACTGAATAGTTCCAAAAGGCTACTTACTTTCTCTGAAGCCTATAATTTTCTTAATATATATTTACAGTAGTTTTAATCCCAGTTTTATGTCGTTTTAAACAAGCGACCGTTTCTATCTGTATAGATCAAACTTTCCAATGAATATGGTTATACAGAGTAAGTATAAAATTTACATTTACAGGATTGCAAACCTGAAAAGCATTTTCGGCTTTATAAGCTCGTTTACGTTTGCAGCGTTATTGCTTGCATGCGCCACACCAAAGACATATTATTCTTTCGCTGACTGGGATGCAAGTAAAGATCTACGACTCGACCGGAGAGAATTTGTTGATGCGTACATCGACCAGAAATATTTCGATGCCTGGAGTCCAAACGGAATGTCACTTTCGCAACAGACTTTCTTTGATGCCGTCTTTAATTCACTCGATAGTGATCGAGGTGGTTCGCTAAGCATAGCAGAGTTTAATACGCACATAAAATCTTTTTACTTTGGGTTGTTCCATGACACATTCGGCAAGTGGGATGAAAATAACAATGCAAATATATCACGCCAGGAATTCAAAACCCGTGTATCGTCATCAAACCTTGCTGGCATCTGGGATACCAACTCGGATATGAATATATCCGAACGAGAGCTGGCCGGAGGAATGTTTTATATCTGCGACATTGACGGTGACGGGTATATAAACGAAATAGAGCTCGAGACCTGGAAACGTAACCAAGCCGTCTAAACTGCAGTATATATAGGACAGGAAGTTTTATTAAGTTCATCGAGAAGTTCCAGTACGTCCTGTTGACCTTTCATATAGTATTGTGCCGATGTCGGCCCCGGTCCTACCTTGATCGTATACCCTTTATCACCGAGCGCTCTAAACATATCTTCATCAGTCTTATCGTCTCCTATACTTACTACAAAATCGTAGCTATGTTCTTCCAGAAATTTTAAGGTTATAGTCCCCTTATCGTTACCGACAATCCGTATTTCAATTACTTTGTTTCCATCAATTATGTGTAGCAATGAATTCCTCACCATATGATGAAGGTAATCCAGCAATTCGCGTGAACGGATAAAACCCAGTTCAGCATCTACATTCCGGTAATGCCACACCAAGGTATATTTCTTTTCTTCAATAAAAGCCCCTGGGCTTCTTCGTGCAAAAATCTCGAGTACAGGTTTTATAATTTGCTTCCATGAAGGCTCCACATCAGTGCGATATGTCCATGGCGTTGATTTTAATTTCACACCAACTCCATGTTCTGAGACAAGGTTGACTGGCAAGTCTCCAAACCATGCTTGCAGAAATGAACTATCCCTTCCACTGATAATGGTTATATCATTTCGAATGTCGGTTGAAAGCAAACGCAAAAGCTCCACGAGTCTCTTATCCGGTATAGCTAAGGAAGGATGACGTGCATATCCCACAAGTGTTCCATCGTAATCCAATAGCAATAAGCGTTTTTGAGACTTATTAAACTTTGCTACCAAATCCGACATCGAAGCCTTGGACAGGTATCGAGTTTCCTGCTTTCGCTGCAGTTCCTTTACTTCATGTATCTGGTTGATGAAGTCACTCATCCAATGAACCACCGTATAGTCTCGCAGGCGTTGTTTCAGCTTTGCTATTCGCTCACGTTGATCGTTCTCCGACATCGTGAGTGCCGTTACGATAGCAGACGATACTTCTTCCTCATCCATTGGATTTACCAACAATGCTTCACCCATTTCATTGGCTGCGCCTGCAAGCTCACTTAAAATGAGTACGCCTGTATCAGCTTTGCATGCTACAAATTCTTTTGCTACCAGGTTCATCCCATCGCGTAATGGCGTAATCAGACCTACGTCAGCTACTGTATACATAGCCGTCAACTCAGTAAACGACAATTGGCTATAGCGATATATGATTGGCTGCCAGCTGAGCGTAGAGTACCTACCATTAATTCTTCCAATCTCCTCCTCGATGAGTTTTTTCCGCTCGGTATATTTCGATATAACCTGCCGCGAAGGAACTACCACAAGTATAAATACCACCTTCTCCTTCCATTCGGGATGGCGTTCCAAAAACTTTTCAAAACCAAGCATGCGATGCGTTATACCTTTTGTGTAATCGAGCCGGTCAACTGAAAATATAATTTTCTGATCCGCAAAATTCGCACGAATAGAATCCCTGCGTTCCATGATCACCGGTGTTGTGCCTGTCACGTGAAACTTCTCGAAATCTATACCCAGGGGAAACATCTCTGCTTTAATTATACGATTGGGTAGATGTATTGTGCGAAACTGATTGTCATAGCCACAAACCATCTGCACTGCCTTTAGAAAATGCTGTACATATTCATGCGTATGAAATCCGATCAGATCCGCGCCCAGCAAACCTCGAACGAGTTTTTCTTTCCAGGGCTTGTGAAGCAATCTGAAAATTTCATACGAAGGAAACGGAATATGCAGAAAGAAGCCAATTGGTATATCTGCAAATTGCTCACGTATCATTTGCGGAAGCAGCATAAGTTGATAGTCATGCACCCATACGAAATCACCGGGTTTTAGTAGGGACACTATTTTTTCAGCAAAGATTCGGTTTACGTCTTCGTAACTCCGAAATGTATTGTGATCATACTCAACAAATGAAGGGAAGTAATGAAATAGCGGCCATAAGGTTGCATTGCAAAATCCGTTATAGTATTGATTATATGTTTTCCTTTCAATAAACACAGGTTCCACATCGTATCGAAGTGACGATGATGAATTCGCGCGAAATTTGTTCCAGAGTTTCTCCTGAAACTCTGCGGCACCGAGCCACAACACTGAATCAAACGAGTAATCTTCGGATTGATTTTCGAGGTAACTCTTCAGAGCACTAACCAGTCCGCCATCACTTTCATTAACTTGTACCTGTTGATTATGCACGTGAAGCTGAAAGGGTAATCGGTTAGAAACAATAACAAGGCGCTTGATCGAACCATCACACATCATAAGTATATTAAAGATGAAAAATAAACCCACCCTTAACAGGATGGGTATCAAATTTGTCTACAACAGTAATGCTGCTACACTGTATTCTGAAATTGCGTAACAAAGGTAGATCGAAGGGCAGCCCATACCGGTTGACCGGTAATTAAATCGACATTAAAAATCTATTAAAACGCTTTTGTAATTAGAGCAGAAATGAAAACTTACACCTTTCTTTAGGTATATATCGAAGTACAAAGCGTTATCAATAAAAATGCATTAATATTTATACATGAAGATTCTGGTAATAGAAGACGAGCAACAAGTGGCCAGCTTTATCAAGCAAGGACTGGAAGAGCAGTTGTTAAATGTTGATGTAGCCTATGATGGCAATATTGGAGAACGGCTGGCATTAAGCCGCGATTACGATGTTATTTTGCTAGATATAGTAATTCCGGGTATAAACGGATTTGACCTGTGTAAAATTCTGAAGAAAGAAAAACCTGCCACACCGATCCTGATGCTTACAACCTTGGGAACCACCGCTGACAAGGTTACAGGCTTCGACTCCGGGGCAGATGATTACCTGCTAAAGCCTTTTGAATTTGAGGAACTTATTGCCCGTTTAAAAGCACTTGCCAGACGCCCCTCAATGACTACAACAACCTATAGTCATATACTGCGATACGAAGATCTGCGGCTTGATACGGCAAAGAAAGTTGCCTACCGCCACGACCAGGTAATCAAACTGTCTGCGAAAGAATTCGCACTACTGGAATTCTTCATGCGTAATCCTGGAAGAGTTGTTTCCCGAACGGAGCTTGCAGAAAAGATATGGGATCTGCGCTTCAATACCGGAACCAATGTAGTCGAAGTATATATTAACATGCTACGCAATAAAATTGACAAAGACTATGAGCCAAAGTTATTGCATACACGCATTGGGCTCGGATATGTGCTGAGCATAGAATTGTAGGAGCAACTAAGCACACAAAGTATATTTATCTTGATCTAATGAAAGCGTCCTGTATACGATGAATATTCGCACCAAGCTAACGGTCATTTTCTTTGTTCTTGTAATTATAGTTGTTTCTATAATATCATTGAGTATTTACTATTTTTCTTCCGAGTACCGTGAAAAAGATTTCTACAGGCGCCTAAAGAACCGGGCGATCAACACTGCCAAATTACTGACAAGATTCGAAGAAGTAAACGCCTCGCTGCTTCAACGAATGGAGCGGGAGAATCCGGCTAACTTACCTCAACAGTATGTTGCTATCTATGACAAAGCTAATCAAGTACTTTATCGAAGCGAAAAAGAATCTACCATCCTGATCGATAATGCATTGCTAACCCGTATTCAGCAGGAGAGCGAAGTATATTACCACTTCAACGAGTTTGAAGTGCTTGGTTTTGTATTGAAGGACAAAGAAAATCAATTTATCATTATTGCAGCGGCTTCTGACATTAATGGTCGGGACGCACTTGAAAATTTGCGAGATATACTACTAGGTATATTTGCGATCAGCGTTATCATCGTTTCGCTCCTGGGTTGGGTATTTTCCGGAAAAGTCCTGAGTCCCATTGCCCGTATTGTAAACGAAGTTGACAGTATAACCGCTGCGAACCTGGAGCTACGGCTTGATGAAGGTAATCGAAAAGACGAGCTCAGTAAACTGGCCCAAACGTTTAACAAAATGTTATCCCGACTACAGCGCGCATTTTTCGCGCAGAAGAATTTTATAGCAAACGCATCGCATGAAATCAAAACACCTATAACCGTTATTACCGGAGAAATAGAAGTTGCCTTATTGCAACGCAGAACTGTTGATTACTATATAAATCTACTGAAGTCCGTTCTAATAGGGATAAAGGGCATGAATAAGTTGTCCACACAGTTGTTACTACTTGCGCAAACCAGCGCTGATACTCCTGAAAAAAGATTCAGTCATATACGCATCGATGATATACTCTGGTCTGTAAAAGACGAACTCTCGAAAGCACATACTGATTATACCATCGATATTGAATTTGATATGGCCATCAGCGATCAGACATTAAATACAATCGGAGATGCTGAACTTCTCAAAGTAGTAATGCTCAATCTGATGGAAAACGGCTGCAAATATTCAGACGACAATAAAGTATCGGTAGTGCTGGGCACCGGCAAAAACGAAATTACAATCCGTTTTATAAATAAAGGCATAGGGATTCTCAGCGATGATTTCGACAAAATATTTGAGCCATTTTTCCGTGGAAGACGAAGCAAAAAAATAAAAGGATTTGGTATAGGACTTCCGCTCGCCAAGCGCATTATGGAATTACACAAGGGAAAGATACTGGTTAGTTCGGTTCCCAACGACACCACAGCCTTCACAATGGTGCTCCCCTTTTCCGAGACTATTTAATGGCATTTTAATGTCGATTTAATTAGCTATATCTTGAAGCAGCAGACAGATATGTTTTACTTTAATCGCTCGAGAATTAAAGTGACACCAAAACCAAACAGAGAATGTTTACATGTTTGCTTGTTAACAACGATCTGGAGGAGCTGACGATTTTCAAGAAAGCACTCCATGATGTATCGCCTCATACAATATGTTTTACAGCAACGGACGGGCTTGACGGATTTTGTATGATGATGGATAAAAACATTATTCCAGACTATATTTTTATTGAATTGGACATGCCTGAAATGGATGGCATTGGATTTTTGCGAGAGATTAAAGGAATTGATTTATTGAAAGATATTCCTGTTATTGTACATGCCGTATCTCCCCTACCCCATAAAGTGATAGAGATCAAAGAAGCAGGCGCTGAAGCTATATATATGCGGCGATACAACTACACCGGCATTTGTAATATGCTTAATCTCTATATGAATATGATTTTCGTAAACCTGTCACCCAACTAAGAAAAAGAGGTGCCCGTAAGACAACCTCTCTTCGCTTAAACACTGTCGCTGTTTTGTTATCGGATAACACCTTTTTTTCGAAGGTATTTTTCTATCTTGGATACGCTATCACTCTGTACGGCTCTTTTAGCACCTCCAATCTGAAGACTTGACACTTTCCATTTTTTTGTCCAGAACGACAATTCCTCACGAAGTATCTTTTTACTATTCACAGCGCTGGATGTTATTTTACGTTTTGCCATTGTTATTTTTTCAGGCAATATAAGGTATACATATAGTATAAATACAATAAAAAATAATCTATATTAAAAGTAAAATAAAAAATAAAAGCGACATTAAATCGACATTAAAATCAATATAAATCAGCATTAAAAAATATAAGCGGGCGAGCTCAACTGCATAGATGGTAAGATATTTGATTTTGATTTCAGTCAAATTAACTAGTAATCCATGATGCAAAAGAAAAGTGTAGTCTTGTTTTCCGTACTATGTATACTGGCAGCGTGTAATAACGCAAACAAAAAAAGAGAACGCGACATACCCGAGCTACGGGTGATGGCTCTTCAGGCAAAAGATATATCGCTCCCTAAAGGATATATATGTGAAATAAATGCTGTTCACTATGTCGAGATACATGCTCGGGTACAGGGATACCTGGATGAAATATATGTAGACGAAGGACAATGGGTTAAAAAAGGACAGCCTCTGTTCCGTATCAGTTCCAACGAGTATAAGGAGATGGTTTCTAAGGCTGAAGCGAACTTACAACGTGCTATCGCAGAAGCAAAAACCAAAGAGCTTGAAGTAGACCGCATCAAACTCATGGTCGATAAAAAAATCATATCATCAACGGAACTTGAGGTGGCTAAAGCTAAAAAGCAAGCGGCAGAATCCGGTATAGCAGAAGCCAAGTCAGTATTGCAAAATGCGCGCATCAATCTAAATTATACATTTATCCGCGCGACTTTCGATGGTATTGTAGACCGTATTCCCTTCAAGATCGGCAGCCTGATCAACTCCGGAACGTTGTTAACATCGGTGTCAAACATCGATGAAGTGTTTGCATACTTCCGCGTCTCCGAATCGGAATACCTCGCCTTTCAGCATGCAGCACGAACCAATGCTATACCCAAGAAGCAGCGTGTCTCCCTGATATTGGCCGATGGCTCGTCCTATCCACACACCGGGTACGTTGAAACCATGGAAGGCGATTTTGACAAACAGACTGGTTCGATTGCTTTTCGCGCTCGATTTAAAAATCCAGATAAACTATTGAAGCATGGTTCTTCCGGAAAAATACTTATCCAAAAAATATTAGAAGATGCTGTGCTTGTTCCCCAGCAATCAACCTTCACAATACAAGATAAGAACTATGTTTTTATACTGAATCAAAAAAATGTTGCTAAGGCGAAAAGTTTCGATGTCGTGGATCGCTATGAAAAATATTTTATTGCCCGTGATTTGGAAGAAGGGCAAAAAATCATCATCGAAGGTTTGCAGCAACTCCGCGATGGTGCACCTGTAAAACCCAAGCTGGTACAAGCTGATACAGCTCGCATATCCAGGCTTTCATCTATCGAGTAACAAGGAAAATTATGTTGGATATTTTTATAAAACGTCCGGTACTGTCAACGGTACTGTCGGTCCTCATTACATTTGTCGGACTATTATCGCTGGTCGAACTTCCCATCACACAGTTCCCGGCCATTGAACCTCCGTCTGTAACTGTTACGGCCAACTATACAGGAGCCAACGCGGAAGTGTGCTCAAAAACAGTAGCCACTCCGTTGGAGCGAGCCATTAACGGTGTTCCCGGCATGACTTATATGTCTACCGTTTGCAGCAATAACGGCATTACGTTTATTCAAGTTTTTTTTGAATCAGGAACCGATCCGGATCTGGCTACTGTGAACGTGCAAAACCGGGTAACCAGCGTATTGGATGAATTGCCGGAAGAAGTTATTAAAGCGGGTGTGATCACTGAAAAAGAAGTGAGCAGTATGCTGATGTATCTCAACATCATGAGCAGCGATACGACACAGGACGAGAAATTTATATACAATTTTGCCGATATAAATGTACTGCATGAGCTAAAACGTATTAACGGTGTAGGCTTTGTAGAGATCATGGGTGCCCGTGACTATGCGATGCGCGTATGGTTGAAGCCCGACAGAATGGCCGCATATAGTATATCTGCCAAAGATATTGTAAGCGCGATTCAGTCACAAAATGTAGAAGCAGCACCGGGTGCTACGGGTATCAGCTCAGACCGCAGTCCGCAGCTGCTCCAATATGTACTGCGTTATACAGGCAAGTTCACCTCAGAGGAAGAATATAAGAATATAGTAGTCAAGTCCAAGCAAGATGGATCAATGCTTCGACTGCGCGATGTTGCTGATGTAGAATTTGGTTCTCTTGACTACGACATGATTTCCATGACGGATGGAAGTCCTTCGGCATCCATCATGATCAAGCAACGCCCCGGCTCGAATGCGCGGGAAGTAATTCAGAACATCAAAGAAAGGATGGCTGAGCTAAAGGAAACAACGTTCCCGCCTGGAATGGATTATACTATATCTTATGACGTCTCCAGGTTCCTCGATACGTCCATACATGAAGTGATCCGCACCCTGATCGAAGCGTTTCTACTTGTGTTCATTGTAGTATATATATTCCTGCAGGATTTCCGATCTACTATAATTCCTGCTATTGCAGTTCCGGTATCACTTATTGGTACTTTCTTTTTTATGGACATGTTCGGTTTCTCCATCAATCTGCTTACGCTATTTGCATTGGTGCTGGCGATCGGTATTGTGGTAGACAACGCCATTGTTGTAGTCGAGGCTGTTCATATAAAGATGCATCAACTGCATTTGTCTGCAGAAGATGCAACGATGCAGGCCATGAAAGAAATAGCAGGAGCGATTGTAGCGATAACACTCGTTATGTCTGCCGTATTTGTACCGGTAGGTTTTATGGAAGGTCCGGTCGGTGTATTTTACAGACAGTTTTCTTTGACACTTGCCATTGCTATTGTGATCTCGGGAGTAAACGCGCTTACGCTCACACCGGCACTGTGCGCCCTTTTACTAAAGCCACAACAGCACACCTCCCCGCGAGGTTTGATGAATGGTTTCTTCAACTGGTTCAACCGAAAATATGAGGCAACCGAAAACCGCTATAAGCATGTGCTATACCTTACGGTAGCGCGAAAAGGGTTGGTAACCGGTATACTTTTGATGTTTATAGCAGCCACAGTATATATCAACAAAATATTACCGACCGCCTTCATCCCCACAGAGGACCAAGGTATAATTTATGTTAACGTAGCGCTGCCGGCAGGTGCAACACTGGAACGTACACAAGCTGTATTGGCGGGTATACAAAATGTAACGAAAAAGTATAAAGACATCGAGTCAGTCTCTACCCTTGCCGGCTATAGTTTGATGACCGAATCAGCGGGTGCTTCGTATGGTATGGCAATGATAAACCTGAAACCCTGGCACGAACGCGATAAATCGGTAGACGATATGATTGCCCTCCTGGAAGAACAATCTGCCTTTATTCGCAAAGCCGATATACAGTTCTTTCCACCTCCTGCCATTCCGGGATTCGGCAATGCCAGCGGATTCGAACTGCGTCTGCAAGACCGTACGGGAGGGTCGTTACTTAACACGGCAGAAGTTTCCTCTAAACTTGTACAGGCTATAAATGAACGGCCCGAGATTGAAAACGCTTTTACAAACTTCGATCCTAACTTTCCACAATACCTGCTTCGCGTTGATCACGATCGCGCTATACAATTAGGTATATCTGTAAAGGAATCGATGGATGCTCTTCAAACATTGGTTGGAAGTTTCTATGCATCAAACTTTATCCGGTTTGGACAAATGTATAAAGTTATGGTACAGACCGAACCTTATTACAGGAGCAAGCCAGAAGATATACTCAAGCTCTACGTGAAGAATGATGCTGGCAAGATGATACCATTTTCTTCCTTTATGACACTGGAGCGTGTATATGGTCCTGAACAGCTTACACGCTATAACATGTTTACATCTTCCATGATCAATGGCGAACCTGCTGCCGGTTATAGCAGCGGTGATGCTATACGTGCCGTGGAAGAAACAGCGCAGGAAATTTTACCGAAAGGGTATACATTTGACTGGTCTGGTGTTACACGCGAAGAGATCAAGTCGGGCAATCAAACCATTGTTATATTTTTTGTTTGTCTCTTCTTTGTATATATGCTGCTGGCGGCTCAGTACGAAAGTTACCTTTTGCCACTTCCCATTATTCTGTCACTGCCGGCCGGTATATTTGGTTCATACCTGGCCCTATATATTGCTGGACTCCAAAACAATATATATGCGCAGGTAGCGCTGGTTATGCTCATTGGTCTGCTGGGTAAAAATGCTATTCTCATTGTTGAGTTCGCGATACAGCGAAGAAAAGAAGGCATGTCTATATCTGAAGCAGCCATTGCCGGTGCTGCCGCACGTTTGCGTCCTATCTTAATGACTTCATTTGCATTTATTGCCGGTATTATACCACTGTGTATCGCCAGTGGCGCAGGTGCTATCGGAAACCGATCTATCGGCACAGCGGCAGCAGGCGGGATGATTACGGGTACATTGTTTGGGATCCTCCTGGTTCCTGGCCTCTATGTCATTTTCGAATCTTTATCAACCCATTTCAGTCATCGCGGCAAAAAAGATTCTGTGACCATTACATCAAAATCTGAATTGTATGAGAATGCTTAAGCAGCTGGTAATAAAAAGTATAGTCTTTTCCTTGTTTATTATATCCTTCATGGCCTGTAAGGTTGCTTCTGAAGGTGTCCGTTCAACGCTGGAAATGCCCGCATCGTATGGTGGCACAAAACCTGATAGCAGCTCTATTGCATCGCTACCCTGGAGCACATTTTACAAAGACACATGCCTGGTAAACTATATAGAGTACGCCTTGAAGAACAACCGGGGTATACATATTGCTACAGGCCAGACAGATCTTTCCGCAGCAGAACTGCGAATGGTAAAGAAAAACTTTCTTCCTTCCATCAGCGGACGAGTAAGTAACGCGGTGACCAAATTTGGTGAATATACTATGGACGGTATCGGTAATGATGACACCAACCGATCAGAGAGTTTACCAACTGATAAACAATTACCCTCACCCTATACCGAGTGGTTTGCAGGAGCTGCTTTCGATTGGGAAGTCGACATCTGGAAAAAGTTGTCGTCACGAAGAAAGGCAGCCGTATCAAGGTACATGGCGTCTCATGAATTCAAGCATGGTGCTATATCGTGGCTTATCAGTGATGTAGCGGCAAACTATTACGAGTTGCTGGGCCTTGACCAGGAACAAAGCGTGCTTGAGAAAAACCTCCAGTTACAAAAGCTGGCACTCGAACTGATCAGTGTCCAAAAGACCGGAGGTAAAGTAAATCAACTCGCGGTTGATCAGTTCGAAGCACAGATGCTCAACACGCAAACACAACTTGTTGAAGTTATGCAGCGGGTAAAAATAAGTGAAGCAATCATGAACGAGTTGCTCGGCAAATTTCCTGCACCGCTAAATCGATATACCATAATACAATATGATACTATAGCCAAGGCAATGGCAGGAAAGCCCGAAGATATTATGAAAAACAGGCCGGATGTACGACAGGCCGAACTGGAACTGCAAGCCTCGCATGCAGATGTAGCGGCTGCACGCGCTGCATTTTATCCATCACTTACATTAACCGGAGGTATTGGCCTTTCTGCTTTTAATCTTTCAAAATGGTTAGTTACACCCGGTGCTGCGGTATATAGTCTTGCATCCTCACTTACTGCTCCCGTTTTTCAAGGCGGACAAATTCGCGCCATGTATGCTTCGGCAAATGCCCGACAACGAATCGCTCTAGCCAATTACGAAAAGACATTACTGGGTGCATACTACGAAGTATATAATACGTTGACAGTCGTCAATAGTCTTGCATGGCAAATTGAAGTTAAATCACAAGAGCTTGATGTGCTGAGACGGGCCTATAATAACTCCAATGATTTGTTTAGTGTAGGGTATGCAACTTACCTGGAAGTTATAACTGCGCAGCGAAGAATGCTGGAAGCAGAAATTGAGCTTGCAAAGCTCAAGAAAGAAAAATTAAAAAATATTTCAACGCTTTACCGTGCGCTTGGTGGCGGCTGGGAACTCCGGACGTAAAACTTTAATATCGATTTAATATCGATTTAACTGAATTCGTACCAGCCATAAGGTATATATTCTAATTTTGTACACAAGTTAGTTACATGGATACTTGTAAACGTTGGTTACAAGTTCAGGTAGGCAAGTTAGAAGGCTCGGACGGTCCCGAGCCTTCTATTTTTTTTTAAATGTTCGTTGACATAGATTGAGGTATAGCAATGTCATCCATTATCAGTTTAGTTTAGCAATGCCACAGTAAGAAAGACCGGTATAACAGCTAAATATATATATATATCACGAATATGCTCAAGTCTCTTAATTTTGATCTTTAGCTATGCTATAGCTATAGCTATCAACTCTTGCTCATTGAGAACTGTTTTACGTTTCATAGATTGTCATCTTAAAGCCAACGAACGAACTTCTATCAATCCACTTTTTAGCTATACACTGATTCATAATCTTTTTAATCTTTTTTTAGATGGCCATTGCAGTGTTGTGACAACAATGCTTTACAGACTTTAAGTATATCTCAAAACGCTTTATGAATTGATAGTCGACATGATTCAAATATATATCTGTCTTGCCGTATTGATACTTTAAAAATTCAGCAACGTACCCTTTGATGGTTTTGTACTTTTGAAACGTTCGGAATGATAGCCCTTTACCGACAAGTGGTTCAAATTCTTTATTGTGTTCTTCGTACACATCCAACAACATGTACGGCTTCTCTACGTCTAAGCCTAAGTGTCTTGCTTTTATTTTTCTCCGTCAAATTCAACACCAGTTGAAATAAAACCTTGAAATATATCATATACCTTTAGCTGCACAGCATCCAGATATGCATTGAATGATTTTATCTCTTCAGTTCTTCCATATAGTCTGCCTTTATCAGCATCCCATTTTTCCGGATCACAGTCTCGCTGAAGAGATATCTCTGTTCGAATACCGTCAATGGTAATTCTCAAGTATACCAATGCAGAAGCTCCATGTTTCAGGCGCGCCTGATAACAAAAATTTGATTGAATGTTGTTTTCATCGCTCACCAGTTTGTGTCTCAAATCATGATGAATGATTACTTCTAATCAAGATGTTCACTTCGTGGACATGCTTGATTATCACTGAGTTAAACGGTTTCTGGTGAGTGATTTTTAAAATCATTTTGAACTCACCGAATCGCTCACCAGTATATCGACTATATATGTGAATTTCGGTAGGGTATAAAAAACAAAAACCGCTAATTCATTAAGATTTAGCGGTTTCGTTATGTTTTGATTCTATCATTGTAGCCCCGGCAGGAATCGAAC
>DJFR01000058.1 GCA_002432545.1 Flammeovirgaceae bacterium UBA5867
TCGGTATACTCGGCATCCTGTGGTGAAGTCTTTACGCGCAACGCATCTTCTTTCGGATCGTAGTAATAACTTCCCCAGCGTGTTGAGTTTGTAGAGAAGATCCAGTTCCAGTTGCCTTCTTTTTCAACATCGAGGAAAAGTCCATATGTACCGGCTTTGATTGTTTCACCACCGATCTTCACATCGTGCGAAAAACTGATCGTAGTATTTTCATTTGCACCCGCGCGCCACGGTGCTGCCTTGGAAGAACCATAGCCCTGGTCTATAAATCCATAGTGCACCAGCTCGCCCCAGATGTGACCTTTACGATCTTCTCCGTTAGGACCCGTTACATTCGGACTGCTATACTGAATCGTTACTGATACTGGTCCGATCCATTGTGTTACACTTGATTTTTGATTATCGCCACTGGGTGGTAACGAAATACTTTGTGCGAACGCACTCACGCCTGCTGCCAGGCACATAACTACAGCTAGAATTTTTTTCATAGGGTTGTGAGGTTAATTATATAGTAATTAAACGATTGTATAGCAGTAGCGATGTCACCCGCCCAACGGTATTTACAGCGTTCCTTTTTGAAGCGCTTTTGTCGGCACTAAAACCTGAAGAGCGGCAGGTATCAATGAAATTTCAAACTCGGTATGATGACCCCCCGGTTCACCATCTACATGAAAGGCTACCGGCTTTGATGTTTTGATCGCTATAGATTTAGCAGCGCGCATATCGCAGAACGATGATGCGTTGCTAAGACCACCGGTAAACATATTGTATACAAAATCGAGACGGTATACCGGCACCTTTTTTACCAGTGTAACATGCAGCAACTGGTCGCACACGGAAGCAGCCGGAGCGATGCGCGCGTTGTTACCGTATTGCGATGAATTAGCTATAGCCACTATAAATGCGCGACTCGGAAATGTTATACCATCGATCGATACTTCCATATCAAANNATACCCGGCCAGTCCGCGTTTGGTTTTGCCGCCAAACAGATTCGCGATGTGTCCGTCAAAACCAATTCCCGATACATTCAGCGAAAGCTTGCCATTGACGGTAAATGTATCCATGTTCAATACCGTACTTTGAAATAAAGACGCTGCTGCCTGACCAACCGTAAGCGGAATACCAAGATGGCGCGAGAGCCCGTTGCCGGAGCCGCGCGGTATAATACCCATGGGTATAGATGCCTTTAATGCACCGCGCGCTACTTCGTTGATTGTGCCATCACCGCCCACCGCTACAACAAAATCAAAGCCCTGTTGCTTCGCACCTTCGGCCAGCTCAACAGCGTGCCCGGGAGCTTGCGTAAATTCAACCGTACACTCTGCATTGTTTTGCACGCAGGCATCTACAATGCGACCTTCAACCTGCGGCTGGTAGCCGGTGCCTGCATACTTGTTGACTATAAATAATACCTTCTTACCTTCGTTGTTCACGCCTCAACATTACTAATTTTTATGGACATGCATTTCCACTCGCAGCGAAAGTTATTGTTCAAAGCCTGGAATACAGAAACTAAATTACTGATGCGGCTCGGCAGTATGGATTGTGTAAAGGGAGAGTTGTATAAAAAAGATCATATACTTCTGCCGTTTACCGGTATGCATGATAAGGCGGGTGATGAACTATATGAAATGGATATTGTGCTCATCGCCACCGATAGATTTGTGATCGTGTGGGATGGAAACCCGATCGCCTGGCAACTTGTAAATGTAAACGACAAAGCGATACGGCAACCACTCACGCAGGAAGTGGCCGGAACCGTAGTACGACTGTGTTGTTATTTTGAGTCTGAGAAGAACTGATTACTTCTTCTTGCTTACCTTATCCTGGATATAGCTTACGGCTTGTCCGTATGTCTGGAGTTTTTCAGCATCGTCATCCGGTATACGAATGTCGAAAGTCTGCTCGAATTCCATCACGATCTCTGCATAGTCGAGCGAGTCTATTCCAAGGTCTTTTACAAAATTGGCTTCGGGGGTAATTTCAGATGCAGCGATGCCGAGTTTTTCTGTTAGAATTTTGGTGACTTTCTCAGGAATGTCTTGCATAGCGTGATGTTGTATGGGGGCAAATGTATTAAATCCGTTTCAAATTTCTAAAATCCCCATTTTAGTTTCGGTAGGGATCACCTGTAATCGGGTAAGTTGTTAATCGTCAGTCTTATTACAGGCACGGTGCCCCATCAAAACCGCATAAAGAATTCCGTGCCTTTGCCCGATGTAGACTTTACCGAGAGGGTACCCTGGTGCTGGCGCATGATCTGTCGCGACAAGCTCAGACCTATACCAGACCCTGTCTTCTTCGTGGTGAAGAATGGAATGAATATCTTTTCAATTGCTTCCTGATCAATACCCGTACCGTTGTCTTTCACAGCAATAACCGGTCGCGACTTGTCATTGAGATACGCACGCAGTTCGATGATCTTCGGATCCTGATCTTCAAAAGCCTGAATAGCATTTTTAAACAGGTTGATAATTACCTGCTCGATCATGTTTTTATCAGCAGATATAGTGAGGTCTTCCGGGTATACCGATATGGATAGCTGTATATTTTTTTCAGTTACATCTTTACGATGCAGCATGGTAAGTTCTTCGAGCAACGGGCGCACATCAATTTGTACCGGGCGCGGCTTCGGTATAGACGTAAGGCTTCTGAACTCTTTTACAAAATGAATAAGTCCTTCGCTTCGTTTGCTGATGGTTTGTAACGAAAGGTGAATATCACTCAACTGATCTTTACTCAGCGGTATACCATTCTCCTCCTGTATATGCGGCTTCAGTTCTTCTTCAACAATACCGGCCAGTGATGAGATAGGCGTCACCGAATTCATGATCTCGTGCGTAAGTACACGCACCAGGTTCTGCCAGGCTTCCATCTCTTTTTCTTCCAGTTCGCTTTGAATGTTCTGCACCGAAATGAGTTTTACATTTTCACCGCGCAACGTAAGCTCGATCGCATAGATGGAGAGTTGTACAATCTCTTCACCGATCTTCAGGCGCACCAGCTCGCGGCCACCTGTTTTAAGTTTTGTAAATACATTTACCAGTGTGTCACTTACATCTTTCAGATCACTGATGTTATCAATACGATTCGTTTTTAATAGTTTGCGTGCTGCGCTGTTAAAAATCTCAACAGTGCCATCTTCTTTAAACACCATCAGCCCGATACCCACGTGCATCACAATGTTTTTGAAGAACAGAAACTCGGAGTCCTTTTCACTGCGCGCGCTACGTAATTTCATCAGGGCATGGTTCAGTTCCTGGTGCAGTCGCTTGACAGCCGGATCATCGCTTTCCGTTTTAAACGAATAGGAAAAGTCATCAAACTTTACAGAGTCAAGAAAGGATGCAATGTTTTCGTGCGAGCGATCGAGATATGTAATGAGAAGTTTGATCTGGTATGCACTCAGTCCTAAAAAGATCAAGGCATAAATCCAGTCACCTTTCGAAAAGGCGAAGAAGCAGAATAGAAAGATAGAAGCAGCCAGTGCAGCTACCCGGGGTACTACTGGTGATCGCCAGTTAAAATCCATAAGCATCAAATTGTAGAGGGCAATACATCATACACGAAAGTAACATTCCTTCCGGGTTACTAACGCAAAGATTGTGACACAAGTTGATAAAATAAAAAGGAAGATGTGTTATGTGCGGAAATGGCACAAAACTGTACGCAGCGTACAGACATCAAAGACAGCATGCCAATTGTATGCTCAATGGTATCTATACTCTCGTAGCGACTGCCGGTTCATGTATAGTTGTAGCAAGTACAATCTATATACTTGTGATGTGTTGTCAGTTTCTGTTCACCTCTGTTCTAAATATAGTTTGATGCTTGGGAGTCGAAATTTATACAGAAAGTCTGAACGGTATAGCCGCTGGTATATATTTCCGGTAGTTTGTTTCAGAGGCTGGAAGTCGAAACAGGTAACGTGTACCAGCTGCTTTTAGCGAAGTGTCGTTGTCTCATAATCGGGGAGTTGGCAGGGTTAATCTCCGCTTCAGGTGCCCAACCCGAAGTAATCGCAATGTAATATCCGTGTCCGTGATCATATATAAAACTGCATAATCGCGGCATCCGTGAGGTATAAAGCTGATCTTTATTTAGATGGTGGCGGTTGTCTGCATCAGTCACCTTTAGGGCAAAATTGGAAATTGTTATTACCAAAGGCATGTTTGCCGCGATAAGTGCTGCAGAAACATCATCCACGCTGGGCTATAGCCGGTCGATCGGAGCTTTTTGAAAAAATACGCGACATTGATGTTAGATGTAATGAAAAATAATAATTCCCCTGTTGAATGCGCGCTGATGTATATAAGTTTACATTCGATTGTAACTTACACAGAACCAAAGAATGCCGCGACTGCTCACTACATTATTGCTGTTGTTTTTGAGTATATCCTTTAGCCAGGCTCAGTCTGGTGAAATTGCCGTTTTAAACGAAGAGCTGAAGAGTTCTGTTCATGATACCATCAAGGTTAACGTATACTGTTCCCTTTCAAAGTTTTATTGGTATCGGAATCCCGACAGTGCTATACTTATGGCAGACCAGGCGATGGAGCTTGCCCGAAAATATAATTTCAAAAAAGGCATTGCGTTAAGTTGTGTTAATAAAGGCGTTGCCCTGGTTAGTAAAGGCCGATATCCCGATGCATTGCGTTGCCACCTCGAAGCGCTCAAGATCAGCGAAGAATTGAAAATTAAAGGTCTTACTGGCAATAACTTCAATAATATAGGTATTGTATACGCTACCATGGGCAATTATAAGAAGGCGATTGTATACTATGAGAAAGCACTGGCCATTTTTGAAGAGTATGGTAACGCTGCCATGATGCCTACCATGATCAATATAGCAGATATGTACTCGAAGACTGAAGGCTACGCGAAGGCTATGGAGTATAATCAACGGGCGTTGAAAATATGCCTTGAAGAAAAAGATACTGTCAACATGGGCATTTTACTTTATAACATGGGGGAGACGCTGCATAAGACGGGGCAAGACGACAAAGCACTGGAATATTTACAGGAGTCACTTGCAATCTCCAAGCATGTTGGCGATGTAGAGGGGGTTTCCTTTAGCTATAATTTGCTGGCAAGTATATATTTCGACAAGAAGCAATATGCCAGGAGTATATCGTATGCGGAGCAAAGTATTGTGAACCTGACTACTGACGGAAATAAAGAAATACTGCTGGAAGCCTACCACCTACTTTATAAAGCATTTGAGAGTAGCAGGAATTTTCAAAAATCGTTACTCTATCGCGATAAGGAAATTGCTTTGAAAGAAGAGATGTTCAGCATTGAAAAAGAACGTGAAGCCAACAACCTTCAGGCAGAGTACGATCTGCAACGAAAGCAACACGAGATCGGGATGCTGGAAAAAGATAAAGCTCTTCAGCAGAAAGAAATAGTACGCGAAAAATTCAGGAAGAAGACCTATATAGCCGGGCTTACCCTGTTGATACTGGTATCTACATACCTGATTGTATCAAACAGGCGCTGGAAAAAATTCAATGCACTGCTCAAGGAACGCAATGCCGCTATTATAGCACAGAAGGAGAAGATCGATGAACAGAATGAGCACTTGGAAAAACTCAACACCGTCAAGAACAAGTTGCTTTCCATTATCAGTCACGATTTCAGAAGTCCGTTGAACTCGCTGCAAAGCATGGTAGAACTGATTGGCGATGGTACACTCACCGCTGCGGATATACAACAGATAAGCAAGCTGATGAGTGAGAAACTGAACGTAACCGTGCAGCTTGTGGAAAACATGCTTCATTGGGCCAAGAGCCAGATGGATGGCACCATGCTCCATGCTGAACATTTTGATCTTCAAAAAATAGTGGAGGAGAATGTGCGCCTGGCGAAAGGTCATGCCGATACAAAACGTGTACATATATCTGCGCAGGTAGCCACACCGGCTATTGCGTTCGCAGATAAGGCCACAGTAGATATAGTAATACGCAACCTGATGAACAACGCGATCAAGTTTTCGCGTGCTGGCGACCACCTGTCGCTTTCGGTGGTAGACCAGGAAAAATTTGTGAAAGTTACAGTTCAGGATACGGGCACAGGTATACCTGCTGAAAAGCAATCAAAACTGTTTGATGGTGTTACCGGTTTTACAACACCGGGTACATCCAACGAAAAAGGTACCGGTCTCGGACTGCCACTGTGTAAGGAGCTGGTAGAAAAGAACGGAGGAACGATCTGGTTTGAAAGCGAGCCGGGTAAAGGAAGTTCTTTTATGTTTACCATTCCGCGCGATCGCCTGGAAGTAGCCTGAGTAATATAGGCTATATATAGTAGTATCGATACAATAAAAAAATCCTGCACGACTAATTCAGAAACATGGAATGTCGCGCAGGATTTTTTTATTTGATCAGCCTGCAACCCGTGCAGGCTGATCGTTACATTTCCAGTGCTATGGAAAGTATATACGTGTTGTCTTAAAATTTAAGCGTGGCTGGTAAATATTTAGCCACCAGGTCTTCGTAATACGGACGCAGTGCTTTCCAATCCGGAGGTGTAGGATTCTTGGAATACAGATCGTACGGATTAAACAGATTTACCCATTTGAACATTTTGTGATCATGCTCGTCCATTAAATGATCGTACGCATGTTCGCGATGTTGTGCATAGAAAGAGTGATACCGCAGCATATAAAGTGCCGGCTCCGGTAAATTATCTTTCATCATCTGGTATACATATTCATCGTGCCCCCACGACATGTGTACATTACGCAGGCCGCAGTTAGGTTCATATATACCATATTTAGTATTATACTTTTCGTTGTGATGATCCGGGTTGGCGTCAAAGAATTCCGGGAACACAATCTTGTCAGAATGTGCGCAACCTACCGGGAATGTATCGCCTACCACGGCCCATTGAGGTTCACCAAACAGGCACAGAACTTTACCCATGTCGTGAATCAATCCGGTTAATACCATCCAGTCAGGATGCCCGTCATGGCGAATAGCTTCTGAAGTTTGCAACAAATGTTGCATCTGATCGAGGTCTGTATCCGGATCAGAATCATCCACGAGTTGATTCAAAAAATCAAATGCAGGCCATATCGACATTTCTTTTTTATCGAAGCGTAAAAAGTTATCACGCTTCTGCATAACAAAATCATACGTCTGGTAGGTATGATTCAGTCTGTAAAATTCGCGTACAGTATCCCGTTGCGGCGTTTCATAGTTCCTGTATTCCTCAACTGATTTTTGATCAGCTATTGCTTCAGGATCCGGATATCTGCGTAACAAATCATCTTCCCACTCATCCAGATTTGTCAACGGATTACTTTCGATTTGAGGTTTCATAAATTTGATTTGTTTAAATTTTTGGAAGAGAAACACGTGCAGCCGTAGTGGATACACATATCGAACTTGGTGAATTATATCTGCTCAATCAACGATTTGTACAGGCTTATTTACGAAACCGTTTTCGTATATAGATTGATTTTGCGTTATTTAAACAAAGCCCAGCGGTGAATGAGTGTAACGATAAAGAAAATAGCAAAAGACCTTAATCTTGCTGTTTCCACAGTGTCCAAAGCCTTGCGCGACAGCCACGAGATAAGCGCTGAGACCAAGGCTCGTGTTTTTGAATATGCTGCTAAACTTGACTATATACCAAACCCCTACGCCAGCAGTTTAAAAAAAGGACGAAGCGGAAATATTGCAGTAGTGTTGCCTGAAGTTGCCGACAGCTTTTTCTCTGCGGCCATCAATGGTATAGAATCTATAGCGCACGACAAAGGCTATCACACCATGGTATACCTCACACATGAAGATGTGCAGCGCGAGCAATCTATTGTACGCGAATTCCGCAACGGACGTGTAGATGGTGTATTGATGTCTATCGTTGCGAATGATGAAAAGTATGAGCACCTCAGCGAGCTGTATGCCAACAATGTTCCGCTCGTTTTCTTCGATCGGGTCTGCGAAAGCATTGAGACAGCAAGTGTAGT
>DJFR01000094.1 GCA_002432545.1 Flammeovirgaceae bacterium UBA5867
TGGTTGTAACCAGAATTACACCGGTAGCAGCCCGGGTACCATAAATAGCAGCGGAAGCGGCATCTTTCAATACTTCAATAGATTCAATGTCGGCCGGGTTGATAGCATCTATGCCGCCTGACTGCATCGGTATACCGTCCACTACGTAGAGTGGCTCGTTGGTGGCGAGGAGTGAACGTGTACCGCGTATGCGAATGGTTCCGAGTTCACCGGGGCGTGCATTGGACGTAACATCTATACCGGCTGCACGGCCCTGCAGTGCCTGTAATGTATTTTGTACCGGCATGGCTACAATCTGCTCGGACGTCATTTTTACAACGGATCCGGTAACATCACTTTTCTTTACCGTTCCATATCCAACAACCACAACTTCTGACAGTGATGTAACATCCGCTTCGAGCGCGACATCAATAACCGATTGAGAGCCGATGGAAATTTCGCGCGTAGCGTATCCAATAGCACTCACGACAAGTGTAGCATCGCCCGAAGAAATTTCGAGCGAATAGTTTCCATCGCTGTCTGTAACGGTACCGCTACTGGTCCCTTTTACAACCACGTTCGCACCGGGAAATCCGAGGCCGTCATCAGCAGAAGTGACTTTACCACGGATGATCCGTTGCTGGTGTGCATAGTCGTGGTTCGTGCTATTGGCGTACGCTGGTACGCATAGCAGAAGGATCATTCCTGCTATACTCCATAGCAGAAATCGTGTGCTTCCAGATAAAATTAGATGCATAGTTTAAATTGTTTTTCGAATGGTAAGCGTTTAGGTCTGATATGCGCAATCGATTGCGCATATAGCATAAAATTATTCTGTGTAATACGCCTCACTGTCCTGCACTATACCGTTTGAAATTAATTGAATCGAACCTTTCAGAGAATGAAGGATACCTGTACTGTGCTGTGCCGGAAGCTTTTCATCATGAAATGTGCGCTTCGTTTTCCGGGCACGCTTTTTTGATTGATTTAGTAAAAAAGCGTATGCAGAATATATTGTATAACCTTAACAGTGTAGAAGAATCCTACGGGGAAAGTACACTGACCGGAGTCATTCAGATACAGGAACGCATCGCAGATATAGCGATGTATATAGATTTGAATTCAGGTTACCTGAATGATTATGAGAAAGAAGAAACGAAAGACCGGTTGAATAAACTTATTGATCTGAACCGGAAGATTCGTGCCGAGCTGGAGAAGCAGGAAGAAGATCTGATGACGGCTGCTTCGAAGTTAATGCCGATGGTTAGCCGTTAATCGTTATCNNATCCGTTAATCGTTTATCCGTTGGTGCGGTATATATAGTGTCTGAAAAATCCAGTCGTACGAAGGACACAAAGAAGACACGAAGTTACGCAAAGTAAATTTACAGCTCTGTGTAACTCTGTGTCTTCTTTGTGTTCTCCGTGAAATTGGATTTATTTATTCCAACGAATACGGGAAAGATATAGGGCTTCGCTACTCTTCCATAACTCGTTCCTGATTTGGACAACGGTCCGTAAAAGACAGCATACCCGACATCGCCCGATGAAAATGTACCAGTAGCCGAGTCGTTGTTATAGCCTGCACCGTTAAGATTTAGTTTGTAGCTAACACTGCTACTGCCTTCGTTATAGGCTACTATAATATAATAGTCTCCATCCGGAGCATCAGCGGGTAACACCAGCGATTCAAATCCTGATTCATTCTCCGATCCGTCATAAAGATCAAAGTCGGTAATCGTTTCATCGGTGATCTCTACATTGTTGGCTATATATAGATTCAGGTCTTCATCGTCAATATCATCCGCACCACCAGCGCCCCAGGTAAGGTCGATTTGTACATCATTGTTTGTAGGCGCAGTGTCATTATCATTTATCGTAAGCGTAAATATATTCTTCGTGGTGTCAGCGCTAAGTTCAATGCCGCTGCCTGCTGCCGTGAGTTGAACAATGACTGATTCAGTCGATTCAATAATAGCATCATCAATGACTTGTATGCTGATGGTAGCAGTGCTTGCACCGGCAGCGATTGTTACCGGAGAACTCGTCAGAAGTTTATAGTCGCCATTCAGCGATGCTGTACCTGATAGTTCAAAATATAGTTGCGTAGCTGTTGTTACGGTTTTACCTAATGTAATGGACACCTTTTGTGCTCCGGCATTCTCCTCTGCGGTTTGCTCGGTTGCGTCCAGCGTAATGGTACTGGCAGCGTTTTCGTCATTGTCACTGCCGCAAGCCTGCAGCAGGACTATCATCATCCCTGCGATATACTTTGCTATTTTCATCGTTGTCTTTTTTTATAGCAAAGGTGTGTGAATGATTTCCGATCCTTCAATAAAAATATACCAGCTTATCTATTTCATAGGCCACATCAAAATTTGAGGCTATATCTTTTTGATTGCGGTATATGCGAGCCATCGGCAGCTTCAGGAAAAGCTCATCGCTACGATATACTATATTTTGCAGATCACCGGGTATTTCAACGCGACCAGATAGTCAGATGTATACCCGGAAACAGATTAGCGAAGTCGTTCCGGATTATCTTTGAGAAAGGATTCCCACGACTTTGTTTTGGACGCTACATTTCCTTTTTGAAAATGATGACACACGGCAACCGCCAGGGCATCCGTTGCATCGAGCAGCTTGGGTAATTCTTTAATAGTAAACAACGTCATCAGCATACGTGCTACCTGTTCTTTCGATGCATTACCATTACCGGTAACAGACTGCTTTACTTTCTTGGGGGCATATTCCACGATGGGTATATCGCGCGAAAGCGCAGCCGACATAGCCACACCTTGTGCGCGGCCGAGCTTTAACATCGACTGAACGTTCTTTCCAAAGAAGGGGGCTTCCAGGGCAACTTCATCGGGAGCATACTCATCAATGAGACTGAGTACACGATCGAAGATCTTTTTTAATTTCAATTCATGCCCTTCGTACTTGCTCAGGTGAATTACGCCATATTGCAGGAGACTTATTTTTGTACCGCGTACGTCAATCAGTCCGTATCCCATAATATTGGTACCCGGGTCGAGCCCGAGGATAACTTTTTCCTTTACAATTTTTCCCACGGGCACAAGATAGGTAGCATCGGGAAATTTTTGAAATTGCAACAATGCTTTACCTGCTTGTTTTATTCGGATGCAGTTATGCCGCCTGTGTGCTGGTCTTGTGGCGTGCATGGCAAAATCCACGCACCATCACCAAAAAGCAGGATAGCTTTCCTTTTATAACCGTAGTGGTGGCGGCTCGTAATGAAGCAAAAAATATAGAAGCGTTGCTGCGAGATCTGTCGCAACAGAATTATTCGTTGTATGAAGTCATTGTTGTGGATGATCATTCGGACGATAATACGGTGCAGATAGCACAGCACGTTACACAGGAATATACTTCGTTTAAAGTAATCAGGAGTCCGCAGTCCGGCAAAAAGCTGGCGTTGACAGAAGGTGTTAAACATGCGCAGGGTTCGATCATTGTAACCACAGATGCCGACTGCCGTGTGCCTGCTCATTGGCTCTCATCCATCGCTATATATTTTCAGCAACCTGAAGTAAAGATGGTGTTGGGTGGTGTGCGTATACGACAGAAAAATTTCTTTCACGACTTGCAGGCAATTGAATTCAGCAGTCTTATCGGATCGGCAGCAGCCACTGCCAACAGAGGCTATCCCACCATGTGTAACGGAGCAAATATAGCCTATCGTAAAACGGTGTTTGAAGACGTGAACGGATATAGCGGCAATACACATGTGCCTTCCGGTGATGACGAATTTCTAATGCGCAAGATAAAGGCATTGTATCCAGCGGGTATATATTTTATGAATGATGCACAAAGTGTTGTTACAACCCAACCCAATGAGACAGTTGGTGCGTTCATCCGGCAGCGGCTTCGGTGGGCAGGTAAGTGGCGGTACAATACATCTGTCTATACTGCGCTGTTGGCTGTTTATATTTTTCTGATACAAGCCATCACATTATTGTGTTGGGCACTGCTGTTTTTTTCTGACGAACGATTGCAAGTCACAGCGATATTATTTTTAGCAACCAAAGCGTTTTGTGAATTTTTGTTTTTGAGAAGCGTGTGCCGCTTTTTAGGGTGCCGGTGGAACGGGCTGGCTTTTATGACGTTGCAGTTTATCTATCCGTTTTATGTTACGGGCATCGGGTTGTTCGCCCATTTTATTCCACAACGATGGAAGGGGAGACCGTTGTAAATTCATTAAAGATTGTTAAAAATGACTATGCTTTTTTATGAGGCTGATAATTGAATTGTAATTACCTTTACGATATTCATCTATGCAGCAACTGGACGTTAAAAAGCAATTTGAGATAAAAGAACTGGAACTCAACGCCTTGCTTGAGATCACCCAGGCTATTAACAGCAATTTGCCGGAAGAGTCGCTTTATAAGATCTATAACTTTACACTGCGCTCGAACCTCAACATCAAGAAGCTGGCGCTGTTCGTGTTGGACGATGACTGGTCTTGTAAAGCCAACTTCGGAACACGACATCACTATAATAAAGTAAAGTTGCTGCCGGAGTTCAAAACCATCCAGGATATAACCCACCTGAAAGAGTTTGATGAATGCGAGTTTACGGAATTCGATATCATCATTCCGGTTACCCATAAGAGTGTTACACTCGCGCTTGTGTTTGTGGGTGGATTGGACAAGTACGATGACAGTTATGAAAATGAAGATGGCATCCGCTTTATACAGGCGTTAAGCAATATCATTATTGTTGCCATTGAAAATAAGAAACTGGCCCGCAAGCAACTGGAGCAGGAATCACTTCGCAAGGAGCTGGAGATTGCCCGCGATGTACAACAGTTTCTCTTCCCTGAAAAACTTCCGAACACCGATCGTTTAAAAGTAGAAGCAAGCTATCTTCCGCACGATCGCATTGGTGGTGATTATTACGACTATATACCGATCAACAAGAACCAGTTTTTGATTTGTGTTGCCGATGTGAGTGGTAAAGGTATACCGGCTGCGTTGATGATGTCCAATTTCCAGGCATCGTTGCGTACACTGGTGCGACAAACACCGAATCTTACCGATATAGTTGAAGCATTGAATTTCCAGGTATTGGAAAATACAAAAGGAGAGAAGTTCATTACGTTCTTTGCTGCTATATATGATATCCATCTGAAAACGATGGTATATGTAAATGCGGGTCACAACCCTCCGATACTGATAGACCGGAAGCATGGTTTGCGTATGCTGGAAGATGGCTCGACTGTATTGGGCGCCATGCACCCGCTGCCTTTTTTGAACGAAGGCTTTATTACTGATCTGGACGACTTCCTCATCTTCTGCTATACTGATGGTTTGACGGAGACGATCAATGAAAAAGAAACAGAATTTGGTGTTGAGGCATTGCTGGAGTACTTCCGGAAAGACAGTACGTTTACAAAGGATCTGCGTACAATTCACGAAGATCTTATTGTTGCCCTTGATGACTTTAAAGGACGCAACGGTTATCACGATGATATAACGATACTTTCCTGTCGTGTAGGATAATGCTGACACCGCACCGTACACCTTTTTTTCTTCCGCTGCTATATCCTTCACTGCTCTGGCGTATACCTACGCGGGCAGAAGAGCTATATATTACATTTGATGACGGCCCGGTAAATGGTCCGACAGAGTTTGTACTCGAATCGCTCGCTACGTTTTCAGCGAAAGCTACATTCTTTTGTATTGGTGATAACATCCGGAAGCACCCGGATATATTCAGGCGCATTGTAAAGCAAGGTCATGCCGTGGGAAATCATACCTTCAATCATCTCAACGGGTGGAAGCATGATGAGTCGCACTATATTCAAAATATACAGCAGTGTAAAGCCGAGATGCAGAAGCAACTTGGCGTGAACGACTCAACGTTTATAACCGATTTATTCCGTCCACCCTATGGAAGAATTACCCGTAAGCAGATCAAGCTGCTTGAAGCAGACTATAGAATTGTAATGTGGGATGTTCTTTCGGTTGATTACAACAAACATCTTTCGCCCGAAGCTTGCCTTCGTAATACAATACGTGCAGCACGTCCCGGATCGATCATCGTATTTCACGACAGTATAAAAGCTGAGAAAAACATGACGTATGTTTTGCCACGACTGCTCGATCACTTTTCCCAGGAGGGCTATACATTCAAATCGCTGCACGGATGAGACGTGTGCTCGTTACGCCACTCGACTGGGGCCTCGGGCATGCTACGCGGTGTATACCGGTAATTCGATTATTGTTAAAGAACAGTTGTACAGTATATATAGCAGGCAGTGGCGATTCGCTGTTGCTGTTGCAAAAAGAATTTCCTCAGCTTACTACGTTCAACCTGCCTGCTTACAAACCGGTATATCCTGCCGGTGGCTCGATGATTTTTAAAATGGTAATGCAGCTTCCCAGGTTTAGTCGTGTGATCCGTGATGAACATCGCTTCACCGAAGAGATTGTAACACGCGAACGCATTGACATCGTCATATCCGATAATCGTTATGGATGCTGGTCGTCTATAGCGAAGAGTATATTTATTACACATCAAAGTAATATACTCATGCCGAAACGTTTCGGGTGGTTGTCGCCTTTTGTACGAAGAGCCAATCACCGGATGATGCGCAGGTTTTCGCAATGCTGGATTCCGGATAGACCTGGCGATGAAAGTATAGCAGGTGATCTGATCAGGTTTGGTTCATTTGATCACACTATTGTACACCGGTATATAGGGCCACTGTCGCGATTTATACCTTCCGGCAAACGCACTAAAGAATATGATCTGCTCTGTATATTTTCCGGGCCTGAACCACAGCGTACTATTCTGGAAAATATAGTGGTGCAGCAGGTAAACAAGATAAACGTAAGGACCTTGATTGTTCGTGGTCTTCCCGGAAGTATCAAGGATGTGGAATTGGGCACACATGCTGAAGTAGTATCGTTCATGAACAGCGAAGCGTTACAGGAAGCGATAGAAAGTTCATCGGCTATACTGGCGCGCAGTGGATTCAGTACAGTAATGGACCTTACGCGATTAGGCGGGCATGTTATTTTTGTTCCTACACCGGGCCAAACGGAACAGGAGTACCTGGCGCAACGACTGTTACAAAAAGGTATTGCATACTCCGCTTCACAAAGTACATTTGATCTGGTAAAGGCGTTGCATGAGACACAACGGCTAAAAGGTTTTACTCCGCAGCCGGAAGATAACGATTTGCTGGAGCAGGCCGTAACAAGCATATTGCAGGCATGAGTGCATTTATACGAAGCTTTGGTTATGCGATACGCGGCATTGTTGCTGCTGTACGTGAACAACGGAATATCAAGATTCTGTTGAGTATAGCTTTGCTTGTCGTTATAGCGGGTTTTTATTTTCAGGTGACTCGCACGGAGTGGTGTATACTTTTACTTTGCATCGGTGTTGTTACCGGAGGAGAAATGCTAAACTCTTCTATTGAAAACCTGGTTGATCTGGTTACACGTGAACGTATGCCACTGGCTGGTAAGATTAAAGATATAGCAGCGGGAGCGGTGTTGCTGTTGTCTCTTATGTCGCTCATTATTGGGGCGATTATCTTTTTGCCCTATATTTTGTAACCCGCAGAACGCGCTGACATGCGCAGATGAATTTACTTTCTCACTTTGATTTACTTTGGAAGACGATTCGTTGATCATTGTATTTTATGCGAATACCTCTGCGTATACCGCGTCTTCTGCGGGAAAAATCTCTCTGTGAGTAACTACATGAACATGGGGTGACACACATCCTTTCCAACCAATTAGCCGTTAAGGTTGTCTGAATACGAAAAGACCCCAATATGAATCCGAAACACCCGCTAACCCGTTGGGCGCTGTTGCTGCCCGCAATCCTGTTTTTTAGTTGTGAGTCCTCTGATGATCCTGTTCGTGAAACGGTATATACTCCGGTGCGTATGGAGGCAGGAGATACGTCTGTTGAACTGCAATACAATACTGCTGGTTTGCTCACACATTCCATCATGAGACAACAGGCACTGAATGGTGTAGTGCTCACCAGTACGCTTGAGTATATTTACAAGAACGGAAGGATAGACAGTGCTGCGCGCGATACTGGTTTCCGGGCTTCATTCAAATACGAAGGTGATAAAATAGTAAGTACAGAAGAATATATTGATGATATCTGGGTGGAGCGACATACGTTCACGTATGATGAGAAGGGAAGGTTAAAAGAGTCGATCAGGTTCCAGGATATACCGGAGGAAGGCGGAATAACACCGGTGCAAAAAAGTACATACCTGTATGATGAGCGTGATAACCTGGTTGCACATGATTACTATTATTACGCTCCCGGTAAAAAGGACTTTGTACTGCTTACTGTGTCGAGGATGAGTGACTATGACACACAGCCAAACGCAGAAGATCTTTTTGAAAAACATCCGTATAATCCGCACGTAAAGTTTCGAAAAAACAATCCGGGTAAGCTCGTGGTTTCCAATGCTGCCGGCCTCGGCAAAACGGAGTATACGTATACCTATACATACAATGCCGGTGGTTACCCCGTAAAGAAAGTTGCTTCGGTACTTTTTGATGGGCAGACAACTACTTCCGAGGTTCAGTATTTCTTTACAGAAGAATAATTCCGCCCAGGCAATAGCATGCTTGTCATCAACGCAGAATCTGTATCTTGCACCGTATGGCGTTCAAGAAGATTCTGCGTTTTATTTTAATTGTACTCCTCTCGGTTATCGTACTGCTGCTGGTGTTTGTAGGCATCAGCGTTGTTCCGCTAAAACGTATACCGGTGCAGGAGAAGCCGGAGTATAGCACGATGATGAATCGATTGGACAGTTTGCATCCGGAAATTGTTCGCAGCACAAAAGGTTTTTCGGTAGGCTTTGCGAAGGAGAGTATCACACCCGCAGTACCGGTTGCCCTGGCCGGTTATGGCAATCGCTTGGGAAAAGTATATACTTCGATACTCGATTCAATCTATGTGCGTACACTGGTAATTGATAACGGTGTGCAGCGCGTGGCGATTGTAAGTGCTGATTTGCTGATCATTCCTCCAACCGTTACAGCCTTGCTGGAGAAAGAACTCCCTGCTATAGGCTTCTCTATTAACAATACATACCTCAGCGCTATACATACACACAACAGTATAGGTAACTGGGGTGAAGGTGTAACCGGTATTATGTATGGCGACTATGAAGATTCCATTGTTCATTTTATAGCTGATGCGATAAAACGAAGTATTGTACGTGCCTCGGAAAATATACTGCCGGCATCTTTGCGTAAAGGATCTATACCCGTGCCCAACGCAGTACGAAACAGGTTGATTAAAACCGGTGGTATAGATTCACTGCTGCGGGTGATCGAAATAAAACGCAGCGATAGTTCGAAGCTATTGCTGATGAGCTATACCGCGCATGCTACATGTTTGTTCTCGCGTGATCTTGAATTATCGCGTGACTATCCCGGTGAACTTGTTGATGATATGGAAGCATCCGGCTATCGTTTTGCTATGTTTATGGCAGGCGCTGTGGGAAGTCACAAGGCCAATCCGCCCGAGTATGGAAAACCCTGTATAGGCTGGATGGCTGATGAAATAAAATCAAAGTATATAGCGGGGCACCATGTACTGCAGCCTGTAAAGGATTCAACCTTATTCATGTTGCGTGTACCTTTGGAGCTTCCGGATGCCGAAGCAAAGATCGCGAAAGACTGGCAACTTCGTCCGTGGTTGTTCAAAGCTGCATTTGGTGAATATCAAACTTACCTTACAGCCCTGCGCATCGGAGATATAGTGATGATGGGTACACCCTGCGATTACTCCGGAGAACTTACAGCACCACTCGATTCACTCGCAGCTGAAAAAGGTATCAGCGTCATGGTAACAAGTTTCAACGGGGGATATATAGGCTATATTACAGCCGATCAATACTACGATCGCGATCATTACGAAACCCGCCTCATGAACTGGTACGGCCCCGGCAACGGAGACTATATGAAAGAATGCCTGGCGAAGCTCCTTGAAACGTGTGCTCGTTGACACGTGTTTAGGTGTTTACGTTGTAATGCATTTTACCTCAGCACACCAACACCTCAACACTTCAGCACAACGCAAACACGCAAACACGTAAACACTTAAACACGGAATACAGCATGTCAACTCCGAGTTATCCTATACAGGAAGTTATTCCATCGCTTCGCACGAGCCTGGCGAACCGGAACATTGTTATTCTGCAGGCACCTCCGGGTGCGGGTAAATCTACGGTGTTGCCGCTGGAGCTGATGGAAGAAGCGTGGCTGGGCGGGAAGAAAATTATTATGCTGGAACCGAGGCGACTGGCAGCGAAATCTGTAGCGCAGCGCATGGCCGGTATACTGGAAGAAGATATAGCGGAGCGCGTTGGATATCGTGTACGTTTTGAAAGTCGTGTAGGGAAGCAGACCCGCATCGAAGTTGTTACCGAAGGTATACTTACGCGCATGCTGCAAACGGATAGCAGCCTGGAAGATACCGGTCTTGTAATCTTTGATGAATTTCATGAACGCAGTCTGCATGCAGATCTAGCGCTGGCACTCTGTCTGCAGGCGCAGCAGTTGCTGCGTGACGATCTGCGTATACTTATTATGTCGGCAACACTGGATGGTGATCAGCTGTCATCGTTGTTGAAGGCACCCATCGTTACCTCGCAGGGAAAACAATATCCGGTCACGATAAAATACCTGGGCGATGATACCTATACACCGGTCACTGCACGCGTGGTAAAAGCCGTACAAAAAGCTTTACGAGAAGAAGAAGGAGATATACTCGTGTTTCTCCCGGGGGCAGGAGAGATTGTGCGTGTACTCACGCAGCTGGAAGCAGAAGGTATAGATGCAAGTCTGCACCCGCTATATGGCGATCTGCCGTTTCAAAAACAACAGGAAGCTATACTGCCACATCCATACGGTAAACGAAAAATAGTGATCGCTACATCTATAGCAGAGACATCGCTTACCATAGAAGGTATACGCGTGGTGATCGATTGTGGCTTATCGCGTGTTCCTAAATTTGATCCGCGCAGCGGTCTTACCCGATTGGACACGGTACGTGTTACGAAAGATGCAGCCGACCAACGCGCAGGTCGTGCCGGGAGATTGGCTGCTGGTATATGTTACAGACTTTGGAGTGAATCGGTACAGGCTACACTAACTGCGAATCGTACCCCTGAAATACTGGAAGCTGACCTTGCTCCGCTTATGCTGGAGCTGAGTCAGTGGGGAGTAAAAGATCCGCGTGAGCTTACATGGGTTACACCACCGCCTGCCGGCACAGCGAACCAGGCAAAGGAATTATTACAACAATTGGAAGCGATCAGTCAGGGTATAATTACAGCACGTGGTAAAGATATGCTGAAGCTTCCTACGCATCCGCGTATAGCCCACCTGTTGCTGGAAGCATCCGGAAAAACAGCCACAGCACTGGCAACCGATATAGCGGCTATATTGGAAGAGCGCGATCCGTTGGCAAAAGAGTCGGGAGCAGATTTAGCGTTGCGTACAGAAGCTTTGCGTAAATGGCGGAAAGGCGAAAAACATTTTGCTGACCGCGGTGTGCTCGAACGAATCGAACGACTCGCCTCGAACTGGCGAAGGATATTAAAAATTGATATCGACAATACGATACCGCAGGATACAGAAGTAGGACGCTTGCTGGTTGCCGCTTACCCGGAGCGTATAGCACAGCAGCAGGGTAAACATAGCGAGCGGTATAAACTTGCGAATGGGAGAGTAGTAAAATTACAGGAGCACGATCCGCTGATGCGTGAGTCGTGGTTATGTGCAGCGCAGCTTGATGCAGGAAGTGGTGAAGGAAAAATATTTCTCGCGGCAGCGCTTCACACAACAGACCTGGTAAAGCTGGCGCGTGAGCAGGAAGCGATCCGTTGGGATGATGAACGAAATATAGTGATCGGTATAACCGAGAAGCGTGTGGGCAATCTTGTATTGGAGAGTAAGCCACTCGCTGCTATACCGGATGATAAACGGATTGATGTGTTGTGTAGCATGATTCAATCCAAAGGATTAAAAGCAATCGGCTGGACCGATGCGCAATACGAATGGCAGGCACGTGTGATGAGTATAAAGCAATGGCGCCCGGAAGAAGCATGGCCCGATGTACGTGAAGAAAAATTACTGGAAACAGTAGCCGTATGGTTGGCTCCGTTCCTGACCAACATCAACAAACTTAGCGAACTGCAGCGACTGGAATGGAGTGCTATACTTCCATCTTTACTTCCGTGGGAGCTGGGGAGTAAACTCGATATACTTGCACCGGTACGATTGAAAGTACCAAGCGGCTCGATGATCCAACTGAATTACTTTGAAGATGCGCGCTCACCCGTAATGGAAGTACGCTTACAGGAAATGTTCGGACTATCTGAAACGCCAACAATCAACGAAGGTCGTACAAAAATATTACTGCATTTACTATCGCCCGGCTATAAACCTGTACAGGTAACGCAAGACTTGAAGAGCTTCTGGCAAACCACCTATCATGAAGTACGCAAAGAGCTACGCATGCGCTATCCGAAACACCACTGGCCCGAAGATCCCTGGACTGCCGAAGCCGTTCGAGGAGCGAAGAGACGTGTTTAGGNNTATATATATGAAGTGTTGATGTAGTATTATAAACCAATTGCGCAAGGCGCTCCATCAACATCAACACTTCAACACATGAACACGTCAACACAAAAACAACCTAAACACGTGCACACGTACCCACGTAAACACGCCATCAGTCTTCCCGTTCGCGCTTGATCTTCACGCGGGCTTGCGGGCCTACCTGGATGGGTACTTTTTCTACCTCGAGGTTGGCGGCTTCTATACCGTAAAGTTCTTCGGTGCTGAGACTATATTCTTTCAGTAATCTATAGCCTTGTATAATCAGTCGGTCGAAGGACGAGATCTCGCTGTCGGAAGAAGCCCACGAGTGCAGGATGATGAATTTGAAATCGGCCATCATGCTATACTTGTGCAGCGATGGGTACGCACTGGTAAGATCAATCTCACCGGCATCGGCCATCTCATGAATAATTTTGTTGAACAGCAGATTTACCCTGTGGTTAGTCTTGAATCCGAGTTTGATGCGCACGAAGAAACATCGCTTGGGAATGATCGTGTCCACTACATATTTACTTGTAAACGGACTGTCCACCGTATCTACGTGAACGAACCAGAATACATCGGCCCGCTTGGGTCGTTTCTTGAAGATGGAGTATATAATGTTTGAATCTATATACCGCTTGCTATCCGCCATGGCAAGATATACCAGGTTACTTGCTTCTTTCGGCACCGTTGTATCGGCCTGCAAATCCTGAATCATGCCGACATAATGTTTCAAATCGACAAACTCTGTATGACGTTCGCGCAGCCAGCGTGCGTGCAGTAATACATACATCATTACGAAGAACAATACCGCGATGAGGAATGTAAACCAACCGCCATGCTGAAACTTATCGAGGTTCGACACGAGGAACATGCCTTCGAGCGAGAAGAAAAGTATAGCGAGTCCGGTGGAGCGGAACTTCGATTTCTTTGCAGTCATGAAATAGAACACCAGCAGCGAAGTAGTCATGAGCATGTTGATCATGATCGCTAATCCGTAAGCCCCTTCCATCGCAGCTGATTCTCTGAACATTAATACCACAGCTATACATCCTGCCAGCAATATCCAGTTGATAGCCGGTATATAGATCTGTCCTTTTATAGTGCTTGGGTAGCGCACGCGGGTAGAAGGCCACAACTTCAGTTTCATGGCTTCGTTCACCAGTGTAAATGTGCCGGAGATCAACGCCTGACTCGCGATGATCGCAGCCATCGTTGCAATGATAATTCCGAAGATGAGGAATCCTTCCGGGATGATGGCATAGAATGGAATTTTATCGCCCAGCTTGGTACCCTGATGATCCAGGAGCCACGCACCTTGTCCGAAGTAATTACAGAGTAAAGCTATTTTTACATACGCCCAACCCACGCGTATATTTTCTTTTCCGCAGTGTCCTAAATCAGAATATAGCGCTTCAGCTCCGGTTGTACACAGGAACACAGCACCCAGTAACCAGAACCCTTTCGGATATTCGGCGATGAGGTGATACGCATAGTATGGATTGAGTGCACGGAAGATCTGCGGGTGATCGTAGAACTGCATGATACCAAATATAGCGATGGTAAGAAACCAGATCGTCATAATAGGACCGAACGTCTTGCCCACCACACTGGTACCAAACTGCTGGAATACAAACAGCGCGATCATGATGGCAATAACAATAGAGACCGTTGGTATCTCCGGGTTGAGTATACGCAAGCCTTCTATAGCAGACGACACACTGATGGCCGGAGTAATAAAACCATCGGCTATCAATGTACAACAACCGATCACGGCAGGGAAAATTACCCATGCAGCTTTATACCTTCGTACAAGCGCATACAGGGCGAAAATTCCACCCTCACCTTTGTTATCAGCATTGAGTGCGAGGTAAACATACTTGAGCGTGGTGATGAGTGTGAGTGTCCAGAAAACGCAGGAGAGTCCTCCCAGGATCAGATCTTCATTTATAGTTTGCGTACCAACGATTGCCTTGAACACATACAACGGAGATGTACCTATATCTCCGTATATGATCCCCAGTGACACGAGGATACCGCCAACGGATAAAGGTGTAAGATGTTTATTTGCCGAATCAGCCATATTTATTGTGCGCAGTCTTTGAGACGCGCGATGATTAGTCTGTTACTCTTGTCGTGCGAGAAGGAACTCAGCCCGGCACGCCAGACGAAGAGTTTAGTTTGAAAGCCCGTTGATACCAGGTGGGTAAACATCCATACCAACCGTGTGGTTGCGCTATGAAGTTTTAACACACTTGCATCAGTCAAGGCAGGGTTAAGCCCGGTAATTATTATCGGACCGTTGTCGGTATATCGGCAGGACTTTCGTGTTTTACCACTGATCGCGTTTCCGATCAGGTATAGATTTACTCCTTTTAGCCGGATATACTTCCATGTTTTGCATGCTATAGCCTTCATCAGCCGTGGAGTTGCTTCCACAAGATGGTAAAAGAAGTCGTTCTGCTTTATAAGAGAAGATACTATAGCGTTTGATAGCGGATGAGATACAGGGAAAGGGTATAGGAGCGGCTGGCGGCAACGGCAAGTATAGTGATGGCCCCGAAGAACGGTTTGTGTTTCAGATAGGAAGCCGCCTGTATTACCACCAATCCGGAAGATTCGGGGCTTGCCCTGATCTTCAGTACGCGGGTGCGTGGTAATTGGCGTGGACATGTATATAGGGGCGAAAGTTTCTAAAAACGGTCGCAAATTTAACCCCCTTCCTGCAATCGCAAAAAGGAAATAGAAAGAATGTTCACGAGACTGATCATCGTAATTTTCGTCTGTTTGGCGCGGTTCTGAAATAATTTGTGACGGGGTAATCACAACGCTGCAAAATCAGGTGTATTTTTGTTTCATAACCTCAAAAAAATCATTTATGATTAGAAAGCTTGCTTACGCCCTGCCTATCGTTGCTATGATAGCCGGCTGTGACACAAAGGAAAAAGATGCGTTACGGTCGCAAGTAGATTCACTCAAGGTAGAACTTGAGACCAGCCAGAAGATGGCTGAAACGTTAACCGAAGTTGGTACACTGATGGACTCTATCGATGCCAGCCGTCAACTCCTCCGGGTAAATATGGTTGAAGGAACAACCTATGAAGACTATACTTCACGGATGAAAGACATCAATGGCTATGTGAAGGATACACAAAGAAAGCTTGATGATCTTGAAAAATCACTGGCTTCTTCCAAAGCTAAAAACAACTCGAACGCAAAGTTACTGAAGAACCTCCGCGAACAACTGGAGAGCAAAACACAGGAGATAGCAGCATTGCAGGAGCAGGTTGAAAAATACCGCAGTGAGAATCAGAACCTGATCACAACGGTGAGCATGCAGGAAGCTGAACTTGCTGACAAGCAAACACAAATAGAATCAAAAACACAAGAGCTTGCTTTGATCGAAGCGCGTGTACAAGAGCTGATGATCCAGAGCAAAATGTCTGAAGCAGATGCATACTTTGCAAGAGCACAGGCTGTAGAAGAAGCAGCTAACCGCACGAAACTTGCGCCACGCAAGAAGAAAGAAACGTTCCGCGAAGCCGTAGAGCTCTATAAGAAAGCCCTGTCACTCGGCAAGAACGAAGCCCAGGACAAAATCACCGAGCTAGAAAAGAAACTCTAAGTGAATTGTGTTGAGGTGTTGGTGTGTTGAAGTGTTGATGCTATTTATAGTTCTAACGAACATCAACACATGAACACCTCAACACTTCAACACGTAATGTCAGAACCACTTCTTATATCGGAAAAAAGAAAGCATTCCGATTACCATTACGATCATTATCGCCCACACACCGTAGTAGCCCCACGTCCAGTCGAGTTCGGGCATGTGTTTGAAGTTCATACCGTATACCCCTACAATAAAAGTTAGCGGAATAAATATAGTCGAGATCACCGTGAGGACTTTCATTACCTCGTTCATTTTGGTGTTCATCGCGTTGATGTGAATATCGGTAAGGCTTGATACAAGATCTTTATAGGTATCCAGCGAATCCGTAAGGTGTATAACATGTTCATATACATCGGAGAAGAAGCGGATGTTCTCTTCCTTTACAAATTCAGATTCCCCCTTTACAATTTTACTCAAGGCATCGCGCAGCGGGAACAGTGCTTTGCGCAGAAAGATAAGTTCTTTCTTTAAGTTCTGTATTTTAGTGAAGGTACGCGTGGAGGGATTCTGGTATACAGTTTCTTCTGTCTCATCGATCAGATCACCAATGCGATCCAGCACATTATAGTAATTATCAACAATGATATCGATGAGTCGGTATAGCAGGTAATCAGCTTGTTTCTTGCGCACACGTCCCTGGTCGAGCCGGATGCGTTCCCGAAATCCATCGAACCAATCGCCTTCTTTTTCCTGGAACGAGATCAGGTAATTTTTGCCAAGCACAAAGCTGATCTGTTCATAATCAATGGCCGTACCTTCGATGCGGTATAGCATTTTGAGTGTAAAAAAAAGATAGTCATCAAACTCTTCCGCTTTAGGTCGTTGATCGCTCAGTACATCATCGATCAACAACGAGTGCAGGCAGAAATGTGTTTGCACTTTCTCAATGATATCCTGGTTGTTAAGTCCGTCAACATTAATCCAGTTGATGCGGTCTGCTTTTATATTGGTAAAGATCGTATCAACAGATGTAGCGGTATATTTATCGTATAGCTCCCGGTTATAGGATATCAGTTCCAGTATCTCGCAGTCTGCAGGAGAGGTGATAGCGGGAGTCTTTTGCGGATTCATCTAGTTTCGGGTAGCGTTGTTGTCTTTGATATAGATCATCCGTTGCGGATAGGCGAGGGAGATACCGGCTTCGTCAAACCTGCGCTTGGTATTTTTAAGCACATCGCATTTCAGGTTAAATCCATCGGAAGGATTCTTGGCCCACCCATAGGCACGCAGTTGCATGGCTGCTTCGGTAATGTTAATTAATCTCACATTTACCTGGGGTGTCCCGCTTTCAATCTCCTCGTGCGTTCGGTTGTCAACACAGTCGGGGTGCTTCATCGTTTCCTCCTGCAGCATCCGCATCGCCTGGTCAACATCACTATCAAATGAAACACCGATCTCTATAAAGATGCACAGGTTCTCATGCGACAGCGAGGAGTTGATGATGGTTTCGTTGTTGATCACCGAGTTGGGTATAACGATCCGTCTGTTTTCAAAATCTTTGATAACGGTATGACGCAGCGTTATATCTTC
>DJFR01000167.1:0-1971 GCA_002432545.1 Flammeovirgaceae bacterium UBA5867
CTCATGTTGATCTGCTGATCGAACTCAAAGCCGCCCGAACGCTGCTGCCGAATAGGAATGGATGGATTGTTCAGTCGCTGGAACGATGCACCAAAATCAAGGGTAACAAATCCGCGGGGCACCAACTCAATATAGCTTCCACCAAAGATGCGATCGAACACCGGACTGATATATATTCTGGGATTGAGACTACGGCCGCTTACTTCGCTCTCGCCATCTGCTGCTCGCGATCGATTCTTCCAGTAACCTTTTAACAACTCCCGTTCCTGGTATTGCTTATACTCTTCCAGCGTCATGGAAGAAGCGGGGCGATATTGTAAGGTTCCAATTTTCTCTTCGATCGTATAGCTGCCGGAAGTGTCCATGGCTATATCTACCTTCACCGGATCTTTTAGCTGCAGTGGTGTTTTACGTTCCGGGTTGGCAAACGGATCGCCATAGCGATCAGTAGCCTGGTACGAGGGTCTTGTATCAGATCGATAGCGTGTTGAATCTTTTTCGGCAGAACGTTGCTGGGCAAATAGGGGAACCGTTGTACAAAAGCATAGCGATAGCGCGAGCATGCCATACCCTGCTGTGAGGAGAAGGTTTAGTCGTAAACGGCTTAAAGATGTCAATATATTTATACCTGTTATACCAAGAAGTTCTCAGTACCGCGCTGGTAAAAAATACGCGGTAAGGAAGGTAACGGCACCGAAGCAGGAATCATCTATAGCCTGATATATGTGTAGACAAGCCCCATCATTTCCGCGATAAAACTGGCGCAAGTCTTCCAGACTTGTGCCAGCGTTGCAACCAGTCTCCAGACTGGCACATTATCCAGAATATGTTTGCATGTTAAAACCGCAAGACAAAGCGCACAAAAAAAGAGAGGCGGTCATTGCTGACCGCCTCTCCTGCTTCCTGTTAAAGCCTATATATAGTCTATTTCCAGCCTCCGCCAAGCGACTGGTATAATTCCACCCGTGCGCTGAGTTGCTGGCGTGTTACATCAGCTTTGGTAAGCTCAGCCTGCAGTGCATTGGTTTGAGCCGTAATTACTTCGAGGTAATTAGCCATACCACTTCTGAATAAAAGTCGCGCATTCTGCACAGCCTGATTCAACGTCTCAGCACGCTCTGTCGCTACGTCCTGTTGTGTCTTTAATTTATCAAGCTTTACCAACGCGTTGGTAACTTCATGTACCGCCCCTGTTACCGATTGTCTGAATTCGATAACACGTTGTTCGCGTTCTGCTTTTGATACTTCCAGTTGTGTACGCAGGGCACGTCTCTGAAATATAGGCTGTGTAAGACTTCCGGCTACTGTACTGAATAATGATGCCGGCATCGAAAACCAGTTGCTGGCTTTGTATGCGTTCAGCCCACCCGTTGCAGTAAGGTTCAGCGAAGGATACATATTACCCTGTGCCACACCTACACGTGCATTCGCAGCTACCAGTGCTTTTTCACTGGCGCGCACATCCGGACGGTGGCTCAGCAAATCGATCGGTACTCCGGTAGCAAGCACAGTGTCTTCTACAACAACATTGTTTAATTCAACATTGCGGCTTACGGCTCCGGGCCAATCACCTAACAACAGACGAAGTCCATTTTCCTGAAGTGTTATAGCCTGTTCAAATTGAGGAACCAGTAACGCTGCATTCTGCTGCTGCGCTTTCGCTTGTTGCACAGCAAGCTCGGTTACTTCACCGGCAGTTTTCTGCAGCTGTATCATCTGCACAATGCTATCGCTCAACAATACATTTCGTTTCGCGATGGCCAACTGCGCATCCATCATTAATAAATTATAGTATGCGTTGGCTACTTGTGCTACAAGCTGTGTTTGCACAGCACGACCTGCTTCGAACGACTGAAGATAATCTGCAAGTGCGGCCTGTTTCTGTCTGCGAATTTTACCCCACACATCAATCTCCCACGAGATGCTAGTGCTTAATGTAAAGTCTTCAATGTGATTTGTTCCGAGGAAGTT
>DJFR01000167.1:2018-25524 GCA_002432545.1 Flammeovirgaceae bacterium UBA5867
AGCGTTGTATCGGTAAAGAATTCCTTCCACGATTTGGCAGCAACACTGCTGTCGCCTGCCGGTACCGTTGTGCCGAACTGTTGTGGCGTTTTCAGATCGGGACGTTTATAGTTTTTCCCTACAGAACATCCTGCCAGGATAACGGCAAACAGCACAACACCTATACCACTATATATAAATCGGTTACTATGCATGATTCTTTTAAAATTAAAACTGTGACGATTATTCGGTGATAGCTTCTTCTTCTGTCTTAGGGCCGCTCACCTTTTCCTGCAGGTATTGGAAAATGATAAAGAGTACCGGTATAACAAATATACCGAACACCACACCAGTTAACATACCGCCCGCTGCACCTGTACTGATCGAACGGTTACCTAATGCGGATGCACCATTCGCGCGCATCAGCGGTAACAACCCAACGATAAAGGCAAACGATGTCATGAGGATTGGACGCAGACGCAGCTTGGCTGCTTCTATGGCAGACGCGAGCAGGTCCATTCCGCTTCTTCGTCTTTGTACGGCATACTCTACGATCAGGATGGCGTTCTTCGCCAGCAAACCAATCAGCATGATCAACCCTACCTGCACATATATATTGTTATCGATACCAAACAGGTTAATAAAGAGGAACACACCGAATATACCCAGCGGTATAGAAAGTATAACCGAGAGCGGCAATATATAGCTTTCGTATTGTGCTGCGAGCAGGAAGTATACGAAAATGAGACACAAGGCAAAGATAAAACCTGCCTGGCCACCGGAAGCAATTTCTTCCTTCGTCATACCCGTCCACTCGTAGCTATAACCACGGGGTAAATATTGTGCTGTTACTTCTTCTACCGCTTTGATCGCATCACCTGAGCTATAGCCCGGCTTCGGCACACCGTTTATGGTAACGGCTGTAAACAAGTTGTTACGCGTTACAGTCTCAGGTCCGTATACCCTCTCCAATTGCACCAGTGTACTCAGCGGAACCATTTCTCCGTATGAGTTCTTCACAAACATACCTTTCAGTGAATTCGGATCGTCACGGAACGTTGCTTCAGCTTGCATAATTACCCGGTAAAATTTACCGAAGCGGTTGAAGTCTGAAGCAAATGTACTTCCGTAATATACCTGCAGCGTTGTCAAAACATCGCTCACCGATACACCGAGTTGCTTTGCTTTCTTCTCATCCACATTCAACATATACTGCGGGTTCGCGGTATTGAATGTAGTGAATGCATAAGCAATCTCCGGACGTTGCATCAGTGCACCGATCAGACCTTGTGTTGTCTCATTCAGTTTTTGAAGTGACCCACCGGTACGATCCTGAAGTATAAATTCAAAACCTGCCATGTTACTGAAGCCGGGCACGGTTGGCATGGTGAAGGTAAATATATCGGCCTCACTGATGGTTGACAGCTTGCCCTGTACCATGCCCATAATGGCATTTATATCTTTTACCTGTCCGCGTTCATCGTGTGGTTTCATCTTTACAAAACCCACCGCATAGTTCGAGCTGATGGAAGATGTAATGATGTTCAACCCGGACACGCTCAGGTAATGATTCGTGGCTTCCAGCTCTTCCATCATATTCTCTACTTTATTCACCACTTCACGCGTACGTTGCAGTGATGAACCGGGAGGTAATGTAATAGAGTATACAAAGAAGCTTTGGTCTTCGTTGGGTATAAATCCGGTTGGCGTTGTGCGCAGCATCCATACCGTTGCGGCCGTAACGATAGCAAGACCACCTACGGTAAGCCACTTGTGTTTTACCAGGAAGTTTACACTGCGCAGGTATTTATCTGTCATGGCGTTGAAGCCTACATTGAACGAACGGAAGAAACGTGTACTCCACTTATCGTTAGCATGCGCGTGTTCATCATCGTGATGTTCTGCCTTGAGGAAAAGTGCACAAAGCGCAGGACTCAGTGTTAACGCATTCACAGCAGAAATCACAATCGCAATGGCCAGCGTAAATGCAAACTGTCTGTAGAATACACCGGCCGGACCTTGCATAAAACCTACCGGTATAAATACGGCTGACATCACAAGCGTAATGGAAACAATCGCTCCTGATATTTCACTCATCGATTGGACAGTGGCTTTCTTCGCGCTCAGTTTTGTAAGCTGCATTTTCGAGTGCACAGCTTCTACTACCACAATTGCATCATCTACCACTATACCAATAGCAAGAACCAATGCAAACAAGGTTAACAGGTTGATGGTAAAACCAAACAACTGCATGAAGAAGAATGTACCGATAATTGCCACCGGCACCGCTATGGCGGGAATAAGGGTTGAACGGAAATCCTGCAGGAATATAAATACTACTATAAATACAAGTATAAATGCTTCGATCAGTGTTTCGATTACCTGTTCAATGGATTCATCAAGATATTCTTTTGTACTATAGATGTTAAAGTACGATACACCTTGCGGAAAATTTACTTTTGCTTTCTCCATCAGTTCGTTGATGGAAGTCTGGATATCGTTGGCATTTGAACCGGCCGTTTGGAAGATCGCTATACCGATACCAAATTTACCATTCACCGTAGTGTTCTGGTTATAGGTATAGGAACCAAGTTCAACACTCGCTACATCTTTCAAGCGAAGTACAGATCCATCGGCATCAGCACGCAGAATGATATCTTCGTATTGCTTGCCTTCATTCAGCTTACCTTTATACTTGATAACATACTCAAATGATTCACGACTGTTTTCACCGAAACGTCCGGGAGCAGCCTCTACGTTTTGCTCGCGTATAGCAGCGAGTACTTCCTGTACAGACAGTCCATACGAAGTAAGACGATCAGGCTTGAGCCAGATACGCATTGAGTAATCTTTGGAACCAAACACCATGGCCTGACCAACACCCGGTACACGTTGTATCTCCGGAATGATGTTGATCTTGGCGTAGTTCTGAAGAAATGTCTCATCGTACATTTTCTCATCACTCACGAGGTTCGTTACCATGATCATACTGTTTTGCTGCTTCTGCGTAGATATACCGGCCTGTACAACTTCAGCCGGTAACAGACTGGTAGCTTTCGATACGCGGTTCTGTACGTTTACCGCAGCCAGATCAGGATCAGTTCCCAGCTTGAAATATACCGTGAGAATCATGGAACCATCGTTGTTGGAGGTAGACGTCATATAGGTCATGTTCTCCACACCGTTCACGGCCTCTTCTATCGGAGTGGCTACTGAACGCGCTACGACTTCAGCGTTAGCACCGGGATATACTGCTGCCACCTGTATACTGGGCGGAGCTATATCCGGGAATTGCGTTACCGGCAGCGTCATCAGCGAAAGCCCTCCTAGTAACACGAGAATGATCGACACAACGGTGGCCAGCACCGGCCGTTCTATAAATACTTTTAACATAAGACAGAGTTTTAGTGGCCGGGTGATTTATACCACCCGGCTTAGTATAAAAATTTACTTCACGCCTTCTTTAAATGATGGAATTAAAGGGGCTTTGATTTCAGCAAACTGTCGAGTGACAATGGCTGTGGGTTGATCACAGCACCATCGCGCAAGCGGCTTAGTCCGGAGTAAACAATCTTATCGCCTGTTTTCAAACCGTCTTTTACAAAGTAGTAGTTCGCAGTTTGTCCCTCTACGTGTATCGGGCGGCTTACTACTTTATTACTATCCGCTACTACAAATACAAGTACTTTATCCTGCAGCTCGAATGTTGCTTCCTGCGGAATTACCAGTGCATCATTATGTACACTGGGTATACGAACGCGACCGGTATTGCCCGAGCGCAGCAATCCTTTTGCATTCGGGAACGTTGCTCTGAAACTGATGGCACCGGTCGTTTTATCGAACTGACCTTCTACCGTTTCAACTTTACCTTTCTCGGTATAGGCGCTTCCGTCTGCGAGCATCAGCTCTACTGCAGGAAGATTCTTGATCTTTTCTTCCAGTGTATTGCCTGGTGTACGCGCTTTGAATTGAAGGAAGTCTATTTCACTCATGGAGAAGTATGCATATACTTCATTTACATCTGACAAAACGGTGAGCGGAAGATCTTCACCTCTGCCTACAAGACTTCCGAGGCGGTGGTTTATGTGACCTATATATCCGCTTACCGGAGCTTTTACTACGGCATATCCGAGGCTAATCTTCGTGTTACCGGCTTGTGCTTTCGCTTGTGCCAGATTTGCTTTAGCCGTTTGAAGACTTGCTTCTGCTGACTTTAACTGTATCTCTGACACTACGTTGTTTTTCACAAGTGGTGTGAGGCGATCAACTTCGAGTTGAGCTTTCTCTACGTTAGCCTGTGCTGCTAGCATGGCCGCATGTGCATTGGCATTTTGTTCGCGGTAAGGCTGATCGTTAATGCCGAACAACGGTTGGCCTACGCGCACATAAGCACCCTCGTCTGCATAAATGCGCTCGAGGTATCCACTTACCTGCGGTCTGATCTCAACATTTACTTTACCTTCTACGGTAGAAGGGAATTCAAGAAATGTTGTAGCTGCCTGGTTGCTGACAGAAATTACTGGTAACGTTGGTGTCGGCATTTGCATACCGCCTGAGTTACCGGATGACGTTGTACAACTATTTAATATGACTACGAGACTGATGCTACCGAGCACCGTCATCATTTTGGTTACAGAATTGTGACTTGACCTTTTCATATACATCTCATTTATATACACAGTAAAAATAATTTAGGCTTGGGAGAATAAAGGTTTAGCTAACCCTCGTTCGCCATTTCAAAAACAATCATCATTAAATCTATTTATTAGTTTCCCCTGCAGCACCAGAAGGAAGTCTTTCACGAAGAAGCGTGAGAAAAGGTTTTACTTTTTTCACTATATATGTTCATTCTGAACGTGAATGGTGAAACAAAGTTAGTCTCAGCACAGATTTATTAACTTACCATATCCCGGTATTAATTGTACTTTTCCCGGATTGTCCTCTGAAAGAGTGATGGTGTATGGCCTGTATGCTTTTTGAAGAAGCGATTGAAGTATGCATCGTCTTCAAAATTAAGATGACTTGCAATTTCTTTCAAACTATAGTTACCCCAGAATAATAATCGTTTTGCTTCAGTTACACGCTTTTCATCAATTACCTGCTTGGCCGTTTTATTTACCGTTTCCTTAATAACATCATTTAAATGTCCGGGAGTTATATATAGCATGTCGGCATACTGCGTTACCTGCGACTTATCACGGAAATGTGTATCTACCAATACTTTGAATTGCTGCACGAGTCTGTTCTGCATAGCATCCATATTCAGTACGGGCAGACTTGTATTACGCATACGTGCACTGCAAACGATAAAGGCGTTGAGAAGATTACGAATTACAACTTCTTTCTTAGGCTTGTTACTGTGAAACTCTTCCATCATCAGATCAGAATATACCAGTAACTCCCGCAGTGAATCGTCATCCATATCCATCACTACATGGCCAAACATACACTCCCAACACATTACCCAGCCACGCATTTCATGGATCAGAAAATCACTGCTGAAAGAAATGCAGATCATCTGTGCATCTTCCGCACATTCATATTGATGTATCTGCTCCGGCCCCACAGATATAAGTGCCGGTGCATCTATAACATAGCGTTCGAAATCAATATACCGGGTAACTTTACCTTGCAGCAGTAACGTAATATTATAGCCTTCCTGGCGGTGAGGTACCTGTAGCTTGCCTAATACTTCGAAGGGCTCCATACGCATGATAGCAAAGTCTGTTGCTCCCGTACAAGCACGAAGGTTATATACTGGAATGATGGTATCGGTAAAGTTCATCTGCATACTGATCTAGACAATTAATTACAAACTTCCCCTCATTTCAATCCGCCTGAATACAGATAATTCGAAATCGTCCGGAAAAAGTTCACGCATCATAAAAAAATAATACTGAAGCACCTCAAAAAGAACCTGGACTGCCCGTTCCATCGCCCGAAATACAAGCTCAATGGTTCAAACAGTCCTGGTAATTTTAAAGTCCGTATAGTATAGACGCAGATGGATTGAATAAATTTTAGAAGGGATGAAGAAACTATAGATAACGTTTATAAGTCGAGTATTTGAGGTTCTGTATCACACGGTTATACACGGCAGACACATGAATCTTATTTTTTATCGTTTCAATCTTTCTATGATGTAAAGTACATCATTCACCCATTGAGGCGAATCAGGCTCCTTTCTGATTAAAATGCCTTTCTCCGACTCAGCTATTACAACAGCAGTTTCTTCAGAGTTATCAATAAGAAAAACTTTATGAAAAATTTGAAGATTACCTTTCAAGTAGGTTAATCCCATTTTATATCGATGCTGTATAATTGGAACAGCTATATCATGTCCACCTTCAGCGACCCTTCGCTGTACTCGACTGATATTTACCTCTACCATAGATGTGCACAGAAAGAAAAGGACTACGTCATATCCCTTCCTTATCATGGCGTTAATCCAATCATAATCTTTTTGCATAGCCAAATTACTTTCAATCATGAAGTCGCTCATGGAGCCTATAGTCGCCAATCTGTTTCCTTGCAATTTCATCTGCCTTTGCGAAATTCTCAGAAGTATATCCGCCGGGAAGACCCCGCGTTATTATATCAACATTAACAAACGGTAATTTTATATCAATGAATTTTTCAGCAACGGCTGTCTCGTAAAAAGTTGTCTTTCCTGTACCGTTGGGACCGGCCAAAATATATAGCGTAGCCATTTACTTTTTATCACTCAACGGCTTGTGTACCGACTGCGAATTGTCTGCATTTACAAAGCTTTCCTCAACAAGTTTGCCACCTTGCAAATACACAATAGAGCTTCCCGCATTTCTAGCCTTTAGTCTTACATGCTCACGAAACGCAACTGACATCCTCTTGAAATTAATATTTACGGCAACAGTTTTCATGTCGCAAAAATAGTAAAAATAAATAAAGCCTCTAGTTGCAAACTGCGGCTAGTTTGCAAACTAGCAACTCGCACCTAAAAGCTCGCTGATAAAAAACTTATCTATATAATCAGCTATCTCCGCATGAAATTCCTCCAAAGCAAAATGCCCGGTGTTCAGCAAATGTATCTCTGCCTTGGGAAGATCTTTTTTATAAGCCAGTGCTCCTTTCCCGGTAAACATAGCATCGTTCTTTCCCCAGGTGATTAATGCTGGTGGCTGATGCTCTCGCAAATATTTTTGCCACACCGGATATAGTGCCAGGTTGTTACGATAATCATAGAGTAGATCTAATTGAATCTCTTTGTTACCGGGTCGGTCTAAAAATAGCTGGTCATACCGGTATGCATCCGGACTTATCTTCTGCACATCTTCAACACCATCTATATACTGAAACTTTGTTCCTTCGGCTGTCAGTATATTTCGCATGGCATTTTCAGTTTCCGTATTACGGTTTGCCCAGAAGCGCTTGCCATCGTCAATAGCAGGACCTATACCTTCTTCGTAAGCATTGGCATTTTGAATGATGAGAGCTTCAATAAGCTCTGGTCTGCGCACAGCAATTCTATATCCTACCGGGGATCCATAGTCCTGCATATACAGGCTGAATTTTGCAAGCTTCAACGCATCGATAAATTTTTCGATCGTTACTGAGAGGTTATCAAATGTATAGGTATATTTTTCACGATCGGGCATATCGCTATTACCAAAGCCCGGATAATCCGGAGCAATGAGATAATACCGATCCGCTAAATCATTCATCAGGTCACGATACATGTGTGACGAAGACGGAAATCCATGTAGTAAAAGAATCACCGGGTTAGAACGCGAACCCGCCTCGCGATAGAAAATATTGACTCCTTCGATGGAGAGCGTTTTGTAAGATATAGATGCCATATTTAAAGAGTTGTTAGTTGCTAGCTTCCAGCTGCGAGTTTTTGAAAAGAGCGCTGGCTTCTGGCTGCTGGTTTATGGGGTGGTAACGTAACAGTTACTGCTGCCTGTTCATACGTAAGTTTGCTTCTGCATCATTACCTATACTCTAATTTACCTTACTCAAACCAGCAACCAGCGGCTTGAAGCCAGCGGCCACTTCTCGTGGCTCGCACCTCAAAGCTCGCAGCTATTTTCTAATATGCGGCCGTAAAGCGTTTGCGTATAAACTGCTTGTTCGTGAGTTCATCTACCAGCACTACGGCAACGTCTTCAGGAGAAAGTCTGCTTACGCCTTTGTCATCGAAAACGGGTTGGTCGGTGCCAAGTCTATATTTACCGAGCCGACCATCTTTTATACCGTGGTGCATTTCGATTGCCGGGCTGAAGAATGTCCAATCGAGGTCTTCTTCTTTACGGATGATGTTGAGGTAATCGCGTGCTGCCAATGCTCCCGATTTCCACTCTGCAGGAAATTGTGGTGAATCTACCAGTTGAACGCCAGGCGCAACCTCCAGGCTACCCGCACCACCAATTACGATGAGACGTTTTACTCCCGATTTCTTTACACCCTGTTGTATAGCTTGTGAACCTTTGATGAAATCTTCATAGAGGTTAGGATTCTGCCAACCTGCATTATAGGCGCTGATCACAGCATCATGACCACTTACCAGTTTCGCGATTTCATCGGAGTTGAAAGCATCACCTTTCTTTACCGTGAGGTTAGTATGCTGTGTCTTTATATTGTCTGTGTTACGGGCAATAGCGGTTACCTGGTGGCCACGCTCCAATGCTTCTGTTACGATGTGTGAGCCAACAAATCCGGAGGCTCCGATCAATGCAATTTTCATAGTTATTAAAATTTAAATGGTTAGTTTATTGTAATGTTTTTTGTTACAGTTTAAATCAAAAAAAANNATCAATGCTTCTTCAGCTTCATCAAAGAGATTGTTCAGGTGTTTATTGATCTGTTTCCCTACTAAGCATTTCGGATTTGGAGTATTCCGGGTTTGCCCAAGTATAGGAGCCTGCCGTACAGCCTTATATATATCCGAAAGACGTATCTGCTTCGATGGCTTGCCCAATGCAAAACCACCAGCCTTTCCCTCTTTGCTTGCAACCAGACCATGTTTCTTCAGGTTGCTGATCTCTTTACGAACCAGCACAGGATTAATATTTATACTACCCGCCAGAAATTCAGACGATACCAACTCGTCCGGAAAACTGTCCAGCAGGGTCAGGATATGGAGAGAAATGGAAAATCGTCCGTTATTCATTCTGTAATATTATTTATTACAGTACAAAGCTAAGCAGCAAATGGTTCAACTGGACGATTTTTTCAGAAAAATTATTAAAAATTGAAAATTGTGACCTCACCATAGACAGCATGACGTGTCATAGCATCTTTTAAGGTAAGGTTGCTGATCAGTGCGTGCATAGCTTTGATCACACCGCCATGGGTAACTATTGCGATTTTCTGACAGGCAGTCTGCGAGATAGTCTTCAGAAAGTCATCTACCCGATTCACAAGTTGTTGGTACGACTCTCCGTTGGGGCAACATTCTTCTTCATAATTACTCATCCACCGCATGAGTAATGCGGAATCTATATCATCCCAACGCTGCATCTCCCAGTTGCCGAAGTTAAGTTCCTTCAGGCGCGTGTCTTCTATTATAGCAGTATGCTTCGCCTGGGCGAGTACATGAGCCAATGCTTTGCAACGATTCAACGGACTGGTATAGATTACCTCTATATCATTGGGAACTGAGGGCAGTATTGCGTGCGCCTCCTCCTCGAATGAAGGCAGCAGCGGTATATCGGTATGGCCATAGCAAACACCTTTGGCAACATCAGGTGCAGTATGGCGGATCACATAAATTTCCATAGAGCGATCACACTCAGGTATATCACAATTTCATTTAGCTGCTGTGTGGCACCGAGGCAATCGCCTGTATAACCATCAATCCATTTATTGAAATACCAGCGAAGATATATAGTTAAGCCTATAACCGGAATGATAATTAACAGGCAAAAGACATCTATATACATCAGTCCTGCCAACGGTATTATCGTCCACAGGGTTGCCACTGCTAAATTTTCTGTACTTAACTGCCGCGCTACCGGCTTGGATTTGCTGTCGGCATCTTCGCGCGCATATACCGAGAAGTAAATTATAAAAACTGCCGCCATGCGACTCAGCGAGTGAGCAACAAGCAACACCAAAACCAAATGCCAGGAATCAAAGATGCTCAGTTGCACCAGTGAAAAAAATTTCAACGCTAGAATAAAGATTAACCCGACAACACCGTAGGTTCCCACGCGACTATCTTTCATAATGGACAATATTTTTTCTTTTGTCCAGCCGCCACCAAAACCATCACACACATCTGCCAATCCATCTTCGTGAAAAGCTCCGGTTAACAAAACACCTGCGAGTGTAGACATGATCACACTTATCTCTACCGAAAACAAATATCGGCATGCTATATATACCAACCACGATACCATTGCTACGATATACCCTACCAACGGGAAATAACGTGTGGCTGCACTGAGATTATCAGCATCGTACGCAGCCCATCGCGGCACGGGTATGCGCGTATAGAACATAATGGCAGTAAGAAATAAATGCAGTTCGCGTTTCAAACGTATAGATATAGTTATGAAATGTCTGATCAGACTTTAACCCCCTGGTGTGTTCCCTCGCTTACATTGGCCGATTCAAAGCTGGCCATCTGGTTAAGGAACGCCACGGCCGATTGTAACAACGGATAGGCTACTGCTGCCCCGGTGCCTTCGCCCAGGCGCATGTTCAAATCAAGAAGCGGTTTTACATCCAACGCCTGCAACATCAGGGTATGACCTCGCTCCTGCGACTGATGACAGAATATACAATAATCTTTTATTGCGGGCTCTATTGCCTGTGCTACCAGGTAGGCCGATGTCGCTATAAATCCATCTACCAGTACAATCATTCCAAGTTCGGCAGCTTGTAACATCGCGCCTGCTATCTGTGCAATTTCGAAACCGCCAAAGCCAGCGAGCTGTGCCAGGGGTGTGTCGTGGCGATTGTGTCGTTTAAGCGCTTCAGTAATTACATCAATCTTGTGTTGCAGCGCAGCATCGTTCAAGCCGGTGCCGCGACCTACACATTGTGCTACAGGTATATCACAGAACAAGCTCATCAACGCACTGGCTGCCGTTGTGTTTGCTATACCCATCTCACCAAACCCTATTACGTTACATCCTTTGGTATATATAGCCTCCACAACACGTGCAGCAGAATTTATACATTGTTGTACCTGCGCAATGGTCATGGCAGCACCTTTTGCAAAGTTAGTAGTACCTTTTGCTACTTTGTTATAGATCAGCCCTTCAAGGTTATCAGGAAAATCGTAATTCACCCCGGCATCTACTACATGCAGGGTAATGTTATGCTGCCGGCAGAATACATTTATAGCCGCACCACCTTGTATAAAGTTCATCACCATCTGCCACGTTACTTCCTGTGGGTAGGCGCTTACGCCTTCCTCTGCTACACCATGATCGGCAGCAAAAACAAGTATATGCGGATTCGACAAGGCTGGTGTGAGAGTTTGCTGAATGGAACCGATCTGTAAGGCGAGTTCTTCTAACCGACCGAGCGCACCGAGCGGTTTTGTTTTCTGATCTATTTTATGCTGCAGCTCTTTTTGCAGTGCTGTACCTATCGGGTTGATTTTAAATTTCTTCATTGCTTTAAACTTTTGCCGGTTTTACTTGTAGTGGTATACCTGATACCATAAAAATCACTTCTTCTGCTATCGATGCTATATATTGATTGGCCCATCCCTGCAGATCAACAAACTTGCGTCCCACTTCCGTGTCAGCGTGAAGTCCCATGCCTATTTCGTTGGTGATGACAATAAACATAGCATGTTGTGCTGCCAGCTTGTTTATCTCCTGCTGAAATTCCGTTAACGCGTTCTCTATATTCTGTTGATGATCAACAAAGAAATTCGTAAGCCAGAGTGTAACACAATCGATCACGACTACTTTACCTTCGAATGATAGCGTACTTATATATTTCTCTGCTTCATGATTGCTCCACTCGGGACCGCGCTCCTGTTGGTGGCGGGTTATGCGCGCTTTGAAGTCATCGTCCCATACCCGTGCCGTTGCAACGTACACAGGGCTATCAGTTAAATGCTTAGCGCGCTGCTGGGCATATCGGCTCTTTCCACTTCGGGTTCCTCCGGTAACAAGAACGATCATACTTCCATGATAATAGTTACAGCACGCTAAGCTATTCAGCAGGTACTAAAAACCAAAGGACACTCCTGCATTAATATTGACGCCCATGGTAGTATAGCCGTAGGTTTCATAATAATTTTCGTCCAGCAGGTTGCGCGCGTCTGCAAACACTTTCAACTTGCCATCCAGCAATCTATACTCAGCATATACATCCAGCAGTTTATAGGCATCCATTGCAATCAGGTCGTTGTTAAACGTAACGGGGTTAAAGAAAAGATCATTGCGTTTGCCGAAGGTTTTCAGGTTAGCACTTATATACAGGTTATCCGTTACAGCATAGCCAATATTTATACCTACTGAATGTTTCGGTCTCCTGATAAGGTTGTTATAGGTTGTATCGCGCGTGTCGGTAACTTTGGTTGTTAATTCACCGTCAACATACGCGTAGAATGCTTTCAGTTTAATTTTGTCGGTAACAGCAAATTCTGCTTCTACCTCCACACCTTTATCATTCTGCTTGTTCATATTAACATACCCGGCAGGATAGGTATAAATGATAGCGTCTTCAATTTCCCTGGAGAACCCCGTAGCGCGCAGGTTCAGCTTGTTATCCAGTACAGCAAAGTCAATACCCGCTTCGATATTTTTACTTTTCTCCGGCTTCAGGTTTTCATTACCGTAACTCTTGTTATATAATTGATCAATTACAGGTGTTTTGAAACCAGTAGAGTAGTTAGCAAACAGTTTTACTTTATGATTTATGAGATACGAAGGATTTATACTATAGATAAACGTATCGCCAAATTGCGAGTGGTGTACAAACCTTCCACCAAGCTCTGCCGAAAATCCCTGAATATTTTTCACAAAGAAGGATGCATAGGGACTCAACATATTGAGTGACGATTTTCTTAAAGCGTCTGATCCTTCGAGGTTCATCTCCTGATTCTGGTAATTTACTCCGCCCAGCAATTGAAAATGTTCTGCAAGATCGTAGTTCACAAAAGCTTCTGCATTATGAAATTTACCGGTATAGGAAGTGGTAGCAATTATAGCCGGATCAAAAAAATCTGGCTGTGTATAATCACGACCAATTTTATTATAACCATACTGAATGTTCAGCGCACCTTTTGAAAAAGCGACCTGGCTATTCAGACCGGCATTGAAGAAATCAGATTTATAGCCCGAGTTCTTTTCATCCTGAAAGGCACCGGCATCATATTTACCATCGAACTTGCTGTAGCGAACAAATGGGCGTATTGAAATATTCTTCGTTGGTTTGAATCCCAGGTTCACCTGAACAGAATTCTGATCGTATCCGTCCTTATCAAAACCTGCATTATCAGTAGTATCTTTTGCTTCGCTGATACCATCGGTTTTCAAATAGGTATAGCCTACATTATAGTCTATAACAGAGGTGCTTCCAGACACTACTACATTACCTTTACGAGTGTTATAGCTTCCATAACCAACCATGCCGGAGACTCCTACAGGCTTATCTCCTTTCTTTTTCGTAATGATGTTGATAACACCGGCTATAGCATCGGTTCCGTATAGCGTTGACTGACTGCCTTTGAGAATTTCGATGCGCTCGATCTGATCAATGGGCAGCATACGCAGATCAAATGCACCACCGCCAATGCTGCTCGGATCGTTCAACGGTATACCATCCAGCAACACCAATGTATACTCACTTTTGGCACCGCGCAGGTATACCGATTTATCTTTTCCCGGATTGCTGTTCGCCCCGGCGATAACTATACCTACCTGCTCGTTAAGTACCTGCGCCAGATCTTTACCGGCACTGCGGTTTAATTGTTCTTCACCTATAACTGTTAATACTTTACCGGTTTCAGTTTGACTCTTGGGGAATTTTGTAGCGGTAATAACTACTTCATCAAGACTGGATACTCGTGCGGAATCTTGTTGTGCATTGGTGTGGCCCGGTGCCACCGTGTAAAGGGCAATTAACGTAACTGCCCATAGTTTACTCTCCTTTTTCATTATAAGGGTTTACAGGTTTTGTGAAAAAGAGTAAAATGAGAGAATGAGATCAGAGCATGTTTGATTGCAGGAAGCAATCGTAGCCGAGGTCACATTCACTGCTTTTTACCCGAAGCATTGAATTGTATTTTGTGTAGTGGCAGGTCTCCTGGCTTTCCCTGCTTTTGCTTGCCTTCTCATTCAATCCTTTGAACAATGACTTTCTTTGCAAAAACACAGACTTCAGGTTAATGAAGTCGGGATTACAGTAGCGGGAACTGCTCCGGATTTACACCGGAATTCCCTTTTAATTCCATCATGCTCTGCACATGACAAAAACCAATACGGGTGCAAGTATACTTGTATTTTCAGTATGGTTCAACTGAACTGGCAAACCATTGGGCGATTGATCTCTTATTGTGAATAGCGAACTGCTATATTTGCAGCGTAGATTATTATGATTCGAAAACTCCTGACCGTTCCGCTCCTGTTTATAGTTACCTCTTCTTTTTCGCAGATTGCCAAAGATATTATTATCGGCCTTAGTGCCGACCTGATGAAGACCGATAACAATACGATCTTTAACAAGGCACAGATCGGGCTCGAAGGAAATTACTTTTTAACACGAAGCTTTACGGTGACCGGTGGTATGGAAGTGTGGACCTCCGATGGTGTGAGTCTTGTATCCGGTATACGCTGGTACCCGGTGGAGGAAGCGTTTCTACGCGCCCGTGCTCTGGTTGGTGAAAATGATTTTTCGATTGGTGGCGGCTGGACAAGCCCGATCAATGCTTCGCTAAAATTTGAGGCTATCGGTGACTTCTATTTTAGAGGCGAGTTTTCCATTCGAGCCGGTATAGTATATATTATCCGGAGGCAATAACAGATCGCTACTCCCTCCGGCATGATATACAGCCGAGTTATACCTTCTTTAAAAATTCTGCGCAAAAATTCTGTGCGCACACAATGTTGCTTCCGTTGATGCGGCAATCCACTTCATCTTCACTATCAGTGAGGCGAATCTTTTTCACCAACGTACCTCTCTTTAAGGTAAGTGAAGAACCCTTTACTTACAGATCTTTAATAAGCGTAACTGAATCACCATCGCTCAGCACATTGCCGTTACTGTCTTACTTCCATACTAGCAAGAATTTATCATTCGGCAAGGTAATCGTTTCTCTGTTGAGATATACCTTTAGAGTCGTTGTTCGGGTCTTCAATATCTGGCCGTCATTCCCCTCAGATCAGGAACCGTTGCTTATCTTACGATGATTGGTAACAATACTTCTTACTTCTTACTTCTTANNCTCGAATATAGGAAGCCATCTCGGTTAACGGGGTGGCTTTCGTGTTTTTTAGAGGATTGGAAAATTAGAAGATTGTAAAATTGAAAGATTACAAAAATTGAAGATTGCGAACTGGCTTCTTGGCAAGATACTTCTTACTTCTTACTTCTTACTTCTTACTTCTTACATAACTATAAATCATCTCCGACACCGAAGCCATTGCTTCAATCGCAGCTTTCTCATCGGTTGCCTCTTTGGATAGTAATACCAGTATATATTTTCGTCCATCGGGAAGAAATACAACTCCCGAGTCGTGATTTACGCCCGTTATGTTGCCGGTCTTGTGTGCTACCTTTATATGCTTCGGTAATTTAGCCGGTATAATTTCGTTAAACTTCTGATCGAGCAGTATATCGATCATAATCTGCGATGCTTCTGCGTTTACGGCTTCACCCGTTGCTATCTTCTCGAAAATTATCATCAGATCATATGCGGTGGTTGTATTGTTCAGTCCTTGCTGAAATGCCTTTGAATCCTCCACACCGCGCAGTACCTGTATATCTTTCGCCCCGAGGTTTCGCATCGTTTGTGTTACGTTGCGGGCATCTACCAGTTCTATCATCATGTTGGTGGCCAGATTGCTACTGGCAATAATCATGTCGTACGCTAACGAAGATACAGAACGTTTCTCTCCGAGATGATTATATAGTTCCAGCTCGCTGTCGTCCTGTTTATCCAACGTGTATAAACTGCTATCGACTATACTTTTAAATTCATTATGGACAATAATGGAGTCTGCAAGCGAAAATTTACCGGCCACTACCTGCCTGCATAGTTCTATCAGTACAGGTGTCTTCATGGTGCTGGCGGCATGAAAGCTCTCGCGTTCGTTGATCAGTATTTCTTCACCGCTGGCAAGATCTTTAAAAGCTACCGCATATATACCCGGTTGCTCGTGCAGCCTGGAAGCTATGTGCTGCGTGAGTTTGTCTTTTGTCATTTTAGACTGGCAGGATAAAAGTATACCGGCAGCAAGTACACTTACCGCTATACTTATTTTAGAAAGGTTCATGCGTGATCTGATGGTCTGTCAAGATAAAAACAAAAGGCTTCCGGTGCGGAAGCCTTTGCAAAAATTTATTTTACCCGACAACGGCAGGTAATAATACCCGCTATAGCCCAATGAAAAAGTATTTATACTATTTATTTGGAACGTCTGGATATAAGAGACGCTTTACAAAAATCACAGTTAATGCCATCGTCACATGCACACGACAGTGTTGTGAATTGACGCGTGCCTGTAAGCTCTACATTTTTGCTGGCCACAATGCGATTGGAGTTTATAGCACCGTCATTCAATGTTATAATCTTTGTATTATCATTTGCATGGAATGTGCCATCGACAGAGAATATACCCTGATCGATTACCTGGATGCTTTTTAATGCAAGTGACTGACTCATTACATCACCTTTCACCAGTAGTTTGCCTTCGCCTGCTACGATCAATTCCAGATCCTGACGAATCACCAAGTCGCCTTCGATAAGTAAACTGCCGCGCACTTCCAGAATGGTATTAGGACCAATGTTACAGTTCTCTTTTACAACAACTGATTTACCGGCTTCAATCAGAAATTTACTTTTATCTTTGGTTGCAGTTGCATCAGCATGACGCACGTTGGTCCTAACTACTGCACCGTTGTTGAAAAGCAGAACTGTTGATGTGATTAAAACCATGATCAGATTCATAGATCTATATTTAGTGGTACAACTCCCTTTCTTTCTTGTAAGGAGATACTAATATGATAAATGATCCATCAATACAAATCAGCAATTCCCTGATTTTATAAAATCATCCGATTCGCTGTATTCTGAAGAATTTGAAGGCTTTTATACCACGTATGAAGCGGTGTTGGACAATACTGATATATATCATCAGAATATACGTTCTGTACGACTCAGAATTGTCTTAAAATATCAGATATATCTGATAAGAGGTCTGATAAAATCCAGGCTATCGTATAAAAACAAAGGCTTCCGTGCGGAAGCCTTTGCATTGTATGTCTCAACGCGAAAATTATTTAGCAGCATCAAAGCGCTTGGTTACTTCGCTCCAGTTGATCACGTTCCAGAAAGCTGTGATGTAATCTGGTCTGCGGTTCTGATAGTGCAGGTAATATGCGTGTTCCCACACATCAAGTCCGAGTATCGGAGTTCCTTTTACTTCAGCAACATCCATCAGCGGGTTATCCTGGTTTGGAGTTGATGTGATCTGAAGTTTTTTGCTTCCGTCAACAATCAACCATGCCCAACCTGAACCGAAACGTCCGGCAGCAGCAGCAGCAAATTTAGTTTTAAACTCATCGAAGTTACCGAATGTAGCATTGATAGCATCAGCCAACGCACCGGTTGGAGCACCCCCTGCGTTCGGGCCAAGTATAGTCCAGAACAGGCTGTGGTTATAGTGACCACCACCGTTGTTACGAACTGCTACAGGATACTTGGAGATATTTTTATTGATCTCTTCAAGGCTAAGTTTCTCAGCATCTGTGCCAGCAATAGCATTGTTGAGATTGGTTACATACGCATTGTGATGCTTGCCATGGTGGATCTCCATAGTCTTTGCATCGATATGTGGTTCAAGAGCATTAGCTGCATACGGCAGCGCGGGCAATGTAAAAGCCATAGTACTGAATTTATAGGTTGAACATGTGTAAAATCAAATATACAACCATAACCTTACCGAGAAAATTTCAACTGTATTATGATTATACGAATATTTTTTACGCTTTATACCGAAATATACCGTGCTTCGTTAGAAGGGCAGGTCGTCTGACGGACTGTTATCGGCATAGAACGGTTCATCTCCGGGAGGAGGTGTACTGTTGTTTGCACGGCTGTTGCCTCCGCTTTTCTCCAGCTTCCATGCTCTTGCTTCGGTATACCAACGACCGTTATACTCTCTGCTTTCCAGATCAACGGATACAGACACTTCATCGCCAACGGATAAATTATACTGATCTACTTTATCGCCCCATGCAGAAAGGCATACTTTTTTCGGATACTGGCCTTGTGTTTCGATGATAAATTCCTGTTTCTTCCACTGGCCTTTCTTGCCTTGTCCGGTCTGCAACTGAAGCAGTTGAACTACTTTTCCTTTTATTTCCATTTGTACTAATTAATTTCTGATCCTTTTAAAAAAATCGTTTATCAGTTTTTTACTCTCCTCTGCTTTTATACCCTTTATAACTTCGGTGCGCGGGTGCAGTAGCGGAGTGCTTACTATACTATAACCACGCTGTATATCAGAAGCACCAAACACAAGTTTCTCGAGCTGTGTCCAATGCAGGGCACCGGCACACATAACACAAGGTTCCAGCGTTACATAGAGTGTACATTCACTCAGGTATTTCGAACCGAGGTAATTAGCAGCAGCCGTTATCGCCAGCATCTCGGCATGCGCAGTAGCATCCGTAAGTTTTTCAGTCTGGTTATGCGCACGTGCTATAATTTTATTCTGGCTAACCACTACAGCGCCTACCGGCACCTCCCCTATATCAAAAGCCTTTGCAGCTTCTTTCAATGCTTCGCGCATGAAATACTCATCGGTATATAATTCCATAATCCAGGTGGCAAAACTAAACGCTTCATGCTAAAGCCGAAAGCAGCATGTAAATAAATCTTTATACGTTACAGGCATGCGCCCGATGCAATTACTTTACCTTCACAGCCTTCATCATATCGCGCGCGGTCTGCTGCCATTGTTCCTTCATGCGTTTTGGACAGTTGAAGGAGAAGACAAGCGTTTTGCCCGGCTGTAATAAATACTGTATATAGGTATAGCGCATAACGGCATCCTGAAATCCTTCCTGTTGCCGGTTTCCATTTACGCGCGACTCGAACTCGAAGTATATAAATTTCTTTTTATTGACTTCGTGTACACCCTCCTGTATCATCTCGACACGATCAAATGTATTCATGAGTGAAGCCTTAAAGAACTGTGCTGCCAATTCGCTATTGGTATCAGGCCATTGTGTAGCCGAAATATTTACACTGAAATCAACGACACGTTCTTCATTGGTATAGGCCGCGAGCGGTGCACGAACGGACGGATAGCGTTGTGTAAAGTCCATGGCATCCATAGGCCGCCACCCTTGTGGAATAGACACGGTGATGTTTTCGTTCACCTTTACTTTCACAAGCTTTGGTTTATCGGCTGCCAGGCAGGTCAAAACCAACACAACCAACACGTTAGGAACTACACTTTTAATTTTTAGCATATCGCGCAAGGAGACAAAGTATTGTTAAATTCGCGGCTAAATTAATTAAAACTAACATGTTAAGAACGCACACCTGCGGTGAATTGAGATTAGCAGATGTTAACAAACCAGTAACCCTGACAGGATGGGTACAACGCCTCCGCGATAAGGGTAGTGTTCTCTGGCTTGACCTTCGCGATCGCTATGGAATAACACAGTTGATTTTTGAAGAAGGTAAAACCGATGCTGCCTTATTAGCCACAGCGCGCAGTACAGGACGCGAGTTTGTACTCCAGGTAGAAGGAACCGTTGTTGAACGTCTTTCCAAAAACGACAAGATCACGACCGGTGATATTGAAATAAAAGTTTCAAAACTTACTATTCTGAATGCGGCTAAACTTCCTCCGTTTACTATTGAGGATGATACCGATGGCGGTGATGATATTCGAATGAAATATCGTTACCTCGACCTGAGAAGAAATCCGGTACGCGAAAAACTTCAGCTTCGTCATAAAATGGCACAGCAGACACGCGCGTATCTCGATGGCCAGGAATTTATTGAAGTAGAAACTCCTGTGTTGATCAAATCAACTCCGGAAGGCGCACGCGACTTTGTGGTACCATCACGCATTCACCACGGTGAGTTCTATGCATTGCCTCAATCGCCTCAGACCTTCAAACAATTGCTAATGGTATCGGGCTTTGATCGTTATTATCAAATTGTAAAATGTTTTCGTGATGAAGACTTGCGCGCTGACCGTCAGCCGGAGTTTACACAGATAGACTGCGAGATGGCGTTCATCACACAAGAAGATATTCTGAATACGTTCGAAGGATTGGTACGTCATCTATTCAAGAATGTAAAAGGTATAGAGCTTCCTTCTGTACCGCGTATGTTCTACGATGATGCCATGAAGCTATATGGTTCTGACAAACCGGATACACGCTTCGATATGAAGTTTGTGGAGATTACAGAACTTACCAAAGGCAAAAATTTCCCGGTGTTTGAAAGTGCTGAACTTGTGGTAGGTATCAACGCAAAAGGATGTTCAGAATATACCCGCAAGCAGATTGACGAGCTTACCGAGTTTGTAAAACGGCCACAGGTTGGTGCGAAGGGCCTGGTATATATACAGTATCGTACTGATGGCACGCTGAAATCATCCGTAGATAAATTTTACACTCCGGAAGACCTGAAAGCATGGGCTGCTAAATTTGATGCGCAGCCTGGTGATCTTATACTCTTGTTAGCTGGTGAAGCATACGCTACCCGCAAGCAACTGAACGAACTTCGTTTGCTAATGGGTGATAAACTCGGACTGCGCGATAAGAATAAATTCTCTGCACTGTGGGTGATCGACTTCCCGTTGCTGGAGTGGAACGAAGAAACGAAGCGCTACCATGCGATGCACCATCCGTTCACGTCACCAAAGCCTGAAGATATACACTTGCTCGATTCAGATCCGGGTAAAGTTCGTGCTAATGCTTACGACATGGTTATAAACGGAACCGAAGTTGGTGGTGGCTCGATTCGTATTCACGACCGCGCTACACAGCAACTGATGTTTACGCACCTCGGCTTTAGCGAAGAAGAAGCCAAGAAACAGTTCGGCTTTTTGATGGAAGCTTTTGAATACGGTGCACCTCCACACGGTGGTATAGCATTCGGATTCGATCGCTTATGTTCGATCTTCGGTGGTGTTGATTCGATTCGTGACTTTATCGCTTTCCCGAAAAACAATGCGGGTAAAGATGTGATGATCGATTCGCCTTCTACCATCTCGCAAGAGCAGTTGAATGAGCTGGCGTTGACCATTAAGAAGTAAAAGAACTTCGGGCCGGTATATATCGGCCCGTTTTTTTCTTCCGTTATCTTGTCATTATACTAATACTTTCATGTATATCTTCCGTATATAGTCATATGAAAGACCTCTTCTCAGGACACTCTAAAATTTATGCTTCGTTTCGCCCGGTATATCCGGATGCGTTGTATCAATTCATCTTTCAACATCTTAAAAATAAAAACACAGCATGGGACTGCGCCACCGGCAACGGGCAGGTAGCCAAAATTCTTTCGAGTTATTTTAACGAAGTATATGCTACCGACATCAGTCAGCAACAGTTGGATCATGCTTTTCGGGCGAACAACATTCAGTATAGTATAAGTGCTGCTGAGCAAACATCTTTTTCCGATGCTCAATTCGATCTTATTACAGTAGCCCAGGCGTTGCATTGGTTTGATCGCGACAGCTTTTACCGGGAAGTGAAACGTGTTGGTAAACCGGGCGGACTGCTGGCGGTGTGGGGATATGCCTTGCTATATATTGAACCTGCGATTGATACCATCATCATGGATTTTTACAACAACACAATTGGTCCGTTCTGGGATGATGCGCGCAGGCTCGTAGAACAGGAGTATAAAACCATCGCGTTTCCTTTCAAAGAAATACCGGCACCACCATTTTCCATCGATGTACATTGGACATTGGATCACCTGACGGGATACCTGGAAAGCTGGTCGTCTACACAAAAGTTTATCCGGCAAAAAGGTATAAATCCCGTTGATGCTGTAGCGGAAACTCTACGGAAACATTGGGCAGAAGGGGAAAGTAAAAAGGTATCGTTCCCCATTTTCGCGCGACTCGGAGTTATTTAAAGTAACTATAGTTTGTTTCTTACATCGCGTTTCTTTTCTCGCGAAACCTCACTATCATCGTATACTTTTTCCCTTTACATGCGCTACTTCATTTTTTTCGCAGCAGGTCTTTTTATAACGTTGGCTTGTTTGCAGAAGCCCAAACAACAGTATGATGTTATTATTCGCAACGGAACAATTTACGATGGTTCCGGTGGAGCACCCTTTATTGGAGATATAGCCATTCAGGCCGATACCATTGCGGCTATAGGGAAGCTTAATGATGCTACGGGTAAAAAAGAAATCAACGCCACAGGTCTGGCGGTTGCTCCCGGGTTTATAAACATGCTGAGCTGGGCCGACCAGAATCTATTGAAAGACGGCCGCTCCATGAGCGATATCAGGCAAGGTGTAACGCTGGAGGTTTTTGGAGAAGGCTGGTCACCCGGACCAATGAAACGCAAAAGCAAAGTTGCTGTTGACAGTCTTTGGACAACGCTTGGCGGATACTTTAATTGGCTGATGAAGAAAGGTACTTCTACGAATGTAGCTTCTTTCGTTGGGCAAACTTCTGTGCGCAATTATGTGATGGGGTATGATAATCGTAAACCTACCGATGCCGAACTCGCACAAATGAAGCAGCTTGTACAACAGGCTATGGAAGAAGGCGCAATGGGCTTGGGTACATCGCTGATCTATGCACCTGCCACGTATGCATCTACCGAAGAGCTTATTGAGCTTTCCAAAGTTGCATCGAAATATAGCGGCATGTATACTACACACATGCGCAGCGAAGGAGACTTTATACTCGATGCAGTTGATGAAACAATTCGCATCGCTAAGGAAGCGAATATACATGCGGAGATATACCACATGAAAATAAATATAGCGCGTAACTGGCCGAAGATCGATTCACTGCTCACCAAGATCGACAGTGCACAAAAGGCGGGCGTAAAAGTTACGGCAAATATGTATCCCTACACCGCGAGTGCTACCGGACTAACATCACGTTTACCAACGTGGGTGCAGGAAGGTGGCGCGAAAGAGATGCGCAAGAAATTAAAAACACCCGCCATTCGTAAGAAAGTATTATACGAAATGGAAATGGGTATACCTTATAAAAACTCGGAGCCGCAATATGTAGCGTTGATGGGCTTTCGCCTGGATTCGCTTAACAAACTATATAAAGGTAAACGCCTGAGTGAGGTGGCCAGGCTTCATGGTAAAAATGCAGATGAGACAGTGATCGATCTGATCGTTCGCGAT
>DJFR01000139.1:0-149 GCA_002432545.1 Flammeovirgaceae bacterium UBA5867
GGTGCGAAGTATCCTGTGAGCTGATATCCCCATGAACCATAGAACGGATGCTCCATCAACGGAAGAAACTCCACGTGCGTAAAGCCCATGTCCTTCACATAGTCCACCAGTTCGTGCGCCATTTCAGGATAGGTTAATGCGCGGTTGTT
>DJFR01000139.1:182-384 GCA_002432545.1 Flammeovirgaceae bacterium UBA5867
AAGTTGCTTACGATGTTCGAGCCACTCCTGATCCTTCCATTCATATTTAGGCTCCCACACAATAGAAGCCGTGCGTGGCGGTGTTTCTGCATACGCGGCAAACGGATCAGCTTTCTCTACAAAGTCACCTGTATTGGAATATATAGCGTATTTATAGGCCTCTCCGTGTTTGATGTCGGGGAAGAAACCTTCCCATACACCG
>DJFR01000139.1:405-631 GCA_002432545.1 Flammeovirgaceae bacterium UBA5867
CGCCAGTGATTGAAGTATCCGATTACCGATACTGCGCGCGCATTCGGAGCCCACACTGCGAAGTATGTACCCTCCACATCGTTGTGCGTAACAACGTGCGCCCCCATCTTCTCATACAACCGGTAGTGCTTACCTGATTTAAAAAGGTATATATCATACTCGCTGAATAAACTGAAGTGACCATCATCAATTACATGATCACTCTCAGCCTGTTTCGTTTTCTTTG
>DJFR01000139.1:663-11544 GCA_002432545.1 Flammeovirgaceae bacterium UBA5867
TTCTTACTTCTTACTTCTAATTCCTATTTCCTCTTCCCCTCCTTCCGCTCTTCCTTCTCCTCCTGGAATCGCTTCATGTGATAATAAATTCCCCGCAGCGGAATCACGGTCCAATCCGGACGACCATTCAGTTCATAGCCGAGTTCGTAAATTGCTTTTTCGAGCAAAAATGTCCTCAACAGTATATCGTGTTCTTCTGATAATACCGTGCCCATTCCCATACGATCCATATAGGCTCCTAAATAATAGCGCCCGATATAATGTTGCCACTGTTCTGCCCACGATTCGAGGAATTCGAGATCGCGATCACGATAGTTTTCATTGAGCAGAATTTTTCCGAAGGCTGCATAGTGAATGGAACGCATCATGCCGGCAACGTCTTTCAACGGACTGCGTTTCAACCTTCTTTCGCTGAAGGCCAGTCCGGGTTCACCTTCAAAATCGATGATCACAAAATCTTTACCCGTAAACAACACTTGTCCTAAATGGTAATCACCATGCACGCGCGTTTTTACGGCACTGATCTTTACCTGGTATATTTCGCTGAAGCACTCGAGTATATCATCTTCGAGTGCAAGTATTTTTTTAGCAAGCTCCTGTACCTGCGGGTCGAGCTTCGGTAATGTTGTCTCCAACAGGCTGAAGCGATCGCGCACCATTTTACGCAGCGATGAGTACATCGAGCGTTGATAGTTCGCGGTAAACTTCTCGGTAGTAAAGGCAGGGTTCGATGCATCGGACGCCAGTGCTATATGCATCTCGGCTGTGCGTTGTCCTAAACGCACAATGCGTTCGTAAAAGCCACGACCGATAAGTTCCTGTATGATCTCCGGAGAGTCTTCAAATTTTATAGACGATCGGTTGATGAGCTTCGGCAATTTTACAGTCTTGCCTTTCGCCATCACACGTTCATAAAAACGTCCCACTGAATCGACTGACATCGCCCATGCTTCACCCTGATTCTCTACTTTCTCCTGCAACAGGCCGAACACAATGGTGTTGCCTTCGTTATCGTGATACTCGATACTGCCGGCATATTTAGGACAATTCTGAAATGTAGTATGCTCAGACAGGAAGCGAATGATTTCGAGGTCCGGATTTATTTCCTTCTCGAGCTTGCGATAGAATTTAAAGAAGTACTCTTCGTTGTAGATGATCGCTGTATTGCTTTGATCGGTCTTCAATATTTTCGAGTCTACTTTTTTATTTTTACCCAGCTTGGCAAATACACTCGAGTTGAATTCAAGCTCACCTCCACTATCATCTTTCAGGCGAACTTCTTTCTCCATACTCATGAACAGGAAGTCGCGGAAAACTTTATCGTAACTGCTGTCCATGATAAAGCCCGAGCGGCCCTGTATTTCGGCACGGCATACTACACTCTGCACGGTATATTCTACGCGCTCGAGTATATTATCGGAGGGTACAAAGGTGAGCGGCAGGAAATATAGCTCCGGCAAACGCTGCACATAATGTACTTCGATGATGGTAAGGTAATGTGTATCGCCTTCTACTTTTACCGGTATAGTTTTATGAATGGCGATCTTGTTGATCACTTTTGCCTTGCCCCCGAACCAGCGACACTTGCGCATGAACGGTGGAAGAATTTTACGTTCCAGGTTACGTACTTCGTTGTAGTTATCGAGTAGACGTTCCCATGATATATCGGTGCGGATCAGTGGCAGTTCACCACTCGCATCAGCTTTCTCTTTTTTCTCCGGTGTATCGGCCTGGAACCAGAAGTATCCATACGGACCGATGGTGATCGGGTAATCGCCATCACCAACATTCATGAAGCGATTCTGACTGAACGCTTCTGTCATGTCACAATCCCTGAACTCCGACAGATTTAATATAGCGGCTTGCGAAAACTGTGAAAGGTTTGCCACAACGATTACGCGTTGTTTCTCATCGGTGCGTGCAAAGGCCAATACTTTCGCGTTGTTACTCTCAATGAATTTCATGGTGCCTCTCCCGAAAATATTGAGGCGTTTGCGCATAGCCATGACGTGTTTCAGCCACCATAAGAGCGATGAAGGGTTCTCTTCTTCAGTGGCAACGTTCACCGATTCGTAGCGGTATACCGGGTCGGTAATGATGGGCAGGAATAAACGCTGCGGGTTGGCGGTGGAGAAACCTGCGTTGAGGTTCATGTTCCACTGCATGGGCGTGCGTACACCGAAGCGATCGCCCAGGTATATATTATCGCCCATGCCAATCTCATCGCCATAGTATATAACGGGTGTACCCGGCAACGAAAATAATATAGTATATAACAACTCGATCTTTCTGCGATCGTTGTTCAGCATGGGTGCCAGACGCCTGCGGATACCGGTATTTACTTTTGAATTCGGATCGCTTGCATAGGCTTTCAACAGGTAATCTTTTTCTTCTTCCGTAACCATTTCCAAACCGAGTTCGTCATGGTTACGAAGGAACACAACCCACTGGCAGTTGGACGGTGTTACAGGTGTCTGCTCAATGATATCAACAATCGGGTAACTATCTTCCGTACGCAGCGCGAGGAACATGCGCGGCATGAGCGGAAAGTTAAAATTCATGTGGCACTCTTCACCGCCACCAAAGTATGTCGCTGCATCTTCGGGCCAGAGGTTTGCTTCGGCAATGAGTACTTTATCTTTATAGTTCTTATCGATGTGCGCCCGAAGCTTCTTGAGAAACACGTGTGTCTGCGGAAGATTTTCACAACTGGTGCCTTCTTCTTCGAAGAGAAATGCAACGGAGCCGAGACGAAATCCATCGACACCTAATTTCATCCAGAAGTCAACCACCTTGATCATCTCCATTTGTACTTCGGCATTCTCGAAGTTCAACTCAGGTTGATGACGATAGAAACGATGCCAGTAATACGCACGCGCTTCAGTGTCCCATGTCCAGTTGGATGCTTCTGCATCGGAGAACATCACGCGTGCTTCTTTATAGCGGTCGGCAGTATCGCTCCATACATACAGATCGCGATAGCGTGATCCTGCCTTTGCTTTACGTGAGCGCTTGAACCACGGATGCTGATCGGATGTATGGTTGAGAATAAGTTCGATGATAACGCGTATACCCCTGCGATGTGCTTCTTTCAGAAACTGCTTGAAGTCTGCGAGTGTACCATAGTCCGGATGTACATCGGTATGATCGGTAACATCAAAGCCATCATCTTTTAAGGGTGATGGATAGAATGGCAATAACCACAGCGTATTGACACCGAGATCTTCGAGGTAATCCAGCTTCTGGATCAACCCGGGAAAATCTCCTATACCATCGCCATTACTATCGTAAAATGCGCGAACCGATATTTCATAAAAAACTGCATCCTTAAACCATAACGGTTCTCCGGATTTAATGGGTGTACTCATGCGTTACATATAGGATTCGTGTACTTCCAGTCTGAACAAATGGAATGGCATTTTATAGGGATCGATCTCCACATAGTTCCACTCCTGTGTCCAGGTATAGTGATCATCCGTCATCAGGTCATGTAGTTTTACATTGACGCGATCACCGATGTTCAGAATGTGCTTGGGTAATTGTACATAGCCCGATTGACGGGTATGCTGATCGAGGTTGACAACAACGAGTATAATACTGGAAAGATCATCGGTAACTTTGAGATATGCGAGCAGGTTGGCATTCTCGATTAAACAAAAATGAATGTTCCAGGTAGACTGCAATGCAGCATGTTCTTTACGCGCGCGGTTCACAATCGTGATGATGTCGGTCATGCGATTGGTGCGCTTCCAGTCGTGCTGCTTCACTTCGTATTTTTCTGAATTAAAGTATTCTTCTTTTCCGTGCATCGGCATGTTGTCGTAGAACTCGTATACCGGGCCGTACATACCATAGTTGGAAGACAATGTAGCGGCTAATGCAAAGCGGATGATAAATATATTCTCAGCCTGGTGTTGTAAATGCCACGGAAGTATATCTGGTGTGTTGGGCCAGAAATTAGGACGGAAGTAATTTCGCGAAGGACCGTATACCAGTTCATTCATATACTCTGTCAACTCGGCTTTGGTTACCCGCCATGTGAAGTATGTATACCCTTGTGTGAACCCGATCTTGGCGAGGGATGCCATGATGCGCGGACGCGTAAAGGCTTCTGACAGAAAAATTATATCGGGATATAGTTTATTTACTTCTGCTATGGCCCATTGCCAGAATGGTATAGGCTTGGTATGCGGATTATCGACACGGAATATCTGTACACCCTGATCGATCCAGAAGGTAATCACTGATTTCAACTCCTGCCATAGCGCCATCCAGTCTTCTGTCTCAAAATTGAATGGATATATATCCTGGTATTTCTTCGGAGGATTCTCCGCGTACTGTATAGTTCCATCCGGACGCTGTTTGAACCACTGCGGGTTTTCTTTTACATACGGATGATCGGGCGCACATTGAAATGCGAGATCAAGCGCTATATCGATGTGATACTTCTTTGCTTCCTGGATGAGTCGCTTGTAATCTTCCAGTGTACCGAGCTCGGCATGTACAGCTTTGTGGCCGCCTTCATCACTGCCGATGGCCCACGGTGATCCCGGTTCGCCCGGCTCTGATTTTACATTGTTATTTTTACCCTTACGGTTAATCTTTCCAATGGGATGTATAGGCGGAAGATATAGTACATCAAATCCCATCGATGCAACACGCGGCAGCAATTTTATCACATCCTGAAATGTACCGTGCTTACCTTCCAGCGATGCTGACCGTGGAAACAATTCGTACCATGATGAGAAGTTTGCTTTTTTATGCTCGACTACAACGGGCAATACTTTATCATACTGTGTCTCAAACTCAATGAGTGGATAATGGTGAACGATCTCTTTGAATTCTTCGCTCAGTACATATTCTACTGCAGCATTATAGGGCTCTTCCAGTTTTTTTGCGGCATGCAACAGGTCTTTGTTTTTATTGCCGGCCAGTTTTTTGAGTATAATTATACCTTCGAGCAGTTCAACGTGTACATCTACATTTGCGGCAGCTTTCTTTTTGAAGCCATCGTACCAGGTTTCGAAATGATCTACCCACGCTACCACCGTAAAGAGATACAGACCTCGTTGCTGCACATGGAATGAACCTTTCCAGCTATCGTTCATTACATGTATTAACTCAACTATACTCCACTCGGCATCGCCATCGCGCTTGTACCACACGTGAGCACGTATATGATCGTGACCATCGCCAAATATATCGGCCGTTACATCTACCCGTTCGCCAATCGTGCGCTTGGCAGGATACAACCCTCCGTCTACCTGCGGTTGCACGTTTTCAATCATTACTCTGGACTGTCCTCTGTGTTCTTGCATGCGGCTAATTTTAATGAACGTTTACTATCTATCGGGTAGTGTCTATGGTCGCGTTTATATCACTATATCGTATACTCCCGCCACTATCGCTACTTTATCTTAAAGATAAAAGAACTATAGGGTTTGAGTGTTAACTGAAATGTAAGGTTCTGGTCGAATCCAACCTCCGCCTCTCTCCATAACAGATCACGTGCAATATAGTTTGCTTCCGGATCGAGTCCTGCACGGGTAAATATATCTTTCGGCACCTGCACTTTTACCGGCAGCGGTGCGGCATTAAAGCTGGTGAGGATCAGCAATCGCTCTTCACCGGCAAAACGCATAAAGGCGTGTACCTTATCGGTAAAATTACCTGCCGCTATATTTGATGCGGTAAGGTCGGCATACTCGCCATCTACCAGTGCGGCATTTTTAGAAGAGAGCGTCAACAGGTCGCTATAGAATGAACGAAGTTGTTTTTGTTCCAATGACAATGAGTCTCCATTGAACTTGCCACCGTTCATCCACTTCTGGTGTTGGGGGACGCCCCAGTAATCGAAGATCGTGGTGCGGCCATCTTCACTCGAAAATCCTTCAGCACCCGCTCCCGCCTCTCCTACCTCCTGGCCGAAGTATATCATTACGGGGCCGTTGTCCAGTGTAGCGCTGATCACCATCGCGGGTATAGCTTTCCACGGGTCGCCTGCGAAGAAGGGTGAAGCAATGCGTTGTTCATCGTGGTTCTCCAGGAAGTGAAGCATGTTCGGATGTATATTTTCCTGGGTTTGATATATAGCGTGAATATCGCGTGTGCTGCTCTCGCCCCGTACCAGCGAACGCAGTGTATCGTATAGCTGCACTTTATCGTACAGGAAATCGAACTGCCCGTTGCTGATGTAGTTGTTATACTGTGCCGGGTTATAGATCTCGGCAATGAACACTATATCTTTGTTGATTTCCTTTACCTGTGGTATAGCCCAGTTCCAGAATTCTACCGGCACCATCTCGGCCATATCACAACGGAAGCCATCTACTTTCTTATTCGCCCAGTATACCAGTATATCTTTCATCTTTACCCATGTATCTGGCACAGGATCGAAAAATGTTCGTCTGCCATTCTGAATGTCTACACCGTAATTCAGTTTTACTGTCTCAAACCATTCGTTTACCCCGGGGCTTGCCGTGAACTGATCATTGCCGGTAACTTTAGCCGGTGTCTCTTCAAATTTACCATCGAGTGTGGGAAATGCATTTGACCCCAGTGGTTTATACCCGGCCGGCACATGGAATGATTGTCCGGGTAAATAATAAAAATTATTGTTTGCACTGAACGCTACATTTCGATCATCGGTCTCCCCTAAATCTTTAACACCGGCAGGTTTCTTATCCGATTTATAGGAGCGCGCCACATGGTTAGGCACAAAGTCGATAATTACTTTTAAACCTTCGGCATGTGTGCGATCAACCAGGTGTTCAAACTCCGTCATGCGATTGGGTACATCGGTCGCCAGGTCGGGGTTCACATCGTAGTAATCTTTGATGGCATACGGTGATCCGGCACGGCCCTTCACTACATCGGCATCGTCTAACGCTATACCAAACTTCGTATAGTCTGTCAGCACAGCGTGCTCAATAACACCGGTATACCACACGTGAGTGATACCCATACCTTTAAGCGACCGCAGCGCAGCCGGGTTTATATCGTTGAACTTGCCCACACCATTTTCTTCGATGGTACCATAGGGCTTGTTCGTTGTATTCTTATTTCCAAAAAGGCGTGTCATTAACTGGTATATGACAACCTTCCCTGAAGATTTTTCCATAGGCATTACTGGTGGAATTTTCTCTTTAGATCTCGAACAGCATGCCAGCAAGCAGACTGCAAAAAGGAACACAAAAATTCTTCTCATAAAGACATGAAGATAATAAATTGAAAAGGATTAGCAGAAGATTTGCGCTATTTGATCATACAGATAAAATTGAGTTTAACAAAGTGATTGTTTGTTTGATACGATTGATTCGCGATGCATCGGTACAATCTTATTAATGCTATACGATGCGTACGCGTTTGCCCGTATACCGGGAGCGCGATTTACTTTCGCCTGCCGGAGCGGTACAGGTAAAATGCCAGCACAAGTATACAGATGAGCAGACCGAGGAATTCGCGCGACTCTTCGATGTAGAGGTGTTCCATTTTTGCCACATCATCAAACAGTGCCGACCGGTCTTCCTGCTGCAGCCACTCTACTACACCGGGTATATAGAACAAGCTATAGATACCATAAATGACCATTACTGCGATGATAGCCTTGCGTGAGTACACATCAAACATAGCCGTAATACAGAACACAGCCATTACCCCGTAGATTACAATCCAGAGTGCAGGATCCGGATCATTGAGTTGTAAAAAGGCAAAGCCCAGAAACATAATGGCGAGAATAAAATTGACAACACGCATAGTGTATCGTTAAGGTGAAACGCGGTGTCAAAGTAAAATAGCTATCGGTATAAAACAAAAATGTCGGGCAATTACACCCGACATCTTTGCTATCTGGAAAAGTAAAGAAAATTATAGTATCGTTTTCAGGTACTTAGCGCTTGCACCTACGCTATCGATTGGTGCGCCCGGGTATGACTCCTGCTCTACATAGTAGTGCTTCATGCCGGACTGTTTTGCTTTGGCAAAGATTGGCTTCCAGTCAATCGTTCCGGTACCTACATCGGCATTCCGGTTACGATCTTCTTTACTCATATCTTTTACGTGCCACTGCTCGAAACGACCTGGATGTTTCTCGAAGTATTTGATTGGATCAAGACCGGCATTTACTACCCAGAAGATGTCCATCTCCATACCAACTTTCTTCGGATCAAGCTCAGCAAGCATTACATCGTATGGTATCTGTCCGTCAACCTTTTCAAATTCAAAAGCGTGGTTGTGATAACCAAGACGTATACCGTGTTTGTTGCAGATCTCTCCGGCTTTGTTCAGCTCTCCACAAAGTTTCTTGAAGCTTTCAATGGAGCCGCGCTCTTCCTGTGCAATCCAGGGTACAACCATAAACGACTGCCCTATTGACTTGGCATCAATAACAGCTTTCTCCCAGTCGCCACGCACTATATCCCAGCCGTAGTGACCGCTTGTTACTTTCATGCCGAGGCTCTTCACATATTTACCGAACTCCGCGAAGTCCATTCCGAAAATCTTGCCGTTGTTATAGCCATAGGTTTCCAGTTCTTTATAACCGAAGCTGGCAACTTTCTGCAACACGCCTTTCGGATCATTGGGTATGGTATCGCGTAATGTATACAACTGAAGCCCGAGGCTTGACGCAGCCTTTACTTTGCCCGCTGCCAAAAATGTTGGTAGCGAGAGCAGGCCGGCTGCCGCGAACGATGCTGTTTGTACAAACTCTCTTCTTTTCATGGGTTGTAGGTTTTTAAAATGGGCTCTTACTTGTTTAACAATTCTACACCACCAAAATAAAACAAAGATTTGTTTCCTGCACCTTCATTTTTGAAGACAAGATACAAATCGTGATATCCGGTTGTTGTTTCGAGACTAATGGTTTGAGGCACGAGTCCTTTACCCGCTATTTTTGCTTTGCCGAGTAATTTTCCATCCGGTTTATCCAGGTGTATTTCAACTTCTCCTCCTACCTGATCGTCTCCAAGGTATGGAAGAAGTTTCGCTTTTTTCACTCCGGTGAGATCAAGTTCTGCAAATTTAGCGTGTGCTGTGTGCTTTACATTTTCAAAAGCAATGTTACCATCCCAGTTGAGCACACGAACTATATTCAGATCGGTTGCTTCATTGGCTTTCAGCATCGGGCTGCGCAATACAACGGTAGCATTTGTACCGATGGAAGGAACCGGTGCTGCGCCTTTATCATAGTATGAAATGGTGAGTAAATATGCGCCCTGTGTTTCGTTGCCGGTTGTTACCGTTCCGCTCAATGGAAGTTTCTTCGCCGCCTTTTCATCGGCCAATGATAATATATAGTTTACCATTTCTTTTGCATCCTCTACACTTATCTGCGGGTGAGCAGCCATTTCCGTATTGCCCCATACTCCGGAACCACCTTTGATAATTTTGGCAGCGAGGTAATCTATAGCACCGGTCTGTGATTTATACTTGGCGGCAACTTCTTTATAGCTTGGTCCGGCAGAACGCTGATCAATGATGTGACAGGATTTACAATCACTCTTCGCGATCAGCGCTTTACCGGGTAACTCTGCTGTTGGCATCTGGTGACCCTGCGCCACTTTCGCCATATCAAAACCTTTCATATAGTCGAAGGATATCGTCACGGCATCGCCTGCGATTTTTCCATCGGCAGTCGAGCCATCTTCCTTGTCGGTGACTTCAACACTATATTTCAATTTTGTGTTCGGGAAGAAAAAGGTTTTATTTCCTTCCACGATCGATGCCTTGATCACCGGAGGTTCATTACCGGCTGTTACCTGTGTAACGGCATTGGCACTGTTACCCTTGTCGTCTGTAACTTTTAGTTTGGCATTATATACTCCGGGTTTATCGAGCGTTACTTCAAAAGTACCGTTGTTCGAATTATAGGTCTTTCCTCCTACTTCAAGTATATAACTCAGGCTGTCGCCCGTATCATAATCTTTACTTCCTTTCGAAGAGAATTTCACGGCCAGCGGTACTGCCCCCGAAGGTTTATCAACGGAGAGTTGTGCTACCGGTGTGCGATTGCCCCCATTGTAATCGATACGCACTAAACGCGCATCGAGGTTCTGCGCAAACCACTTGGTGCCATACTCGATCATATATAGTTTACCATCCGGACCGAACGCCATGTCAATAATATTATTGAATCCGGTGTTTGCCATGAAAGGTTCCATGTCCATGATCTTACCTGCTGAATCCAGGCNNACCATCGAAGTAATCCGGGAAGGCCGCGTCTTTACCTTTATACTGATCACTATAGTATATAGGACCGGCCATCGCGTTACGTCCACCTTCTTTCAACATCGGAAACTCCTCTGATTTTGCATAGGGATAGTATATCAACGCAGGCTGTGCAGGGGGCAGTTCTTTCTTACCGGTATTGTTCGGTGATTCATTGAGCGGCCTGGCAGAATCCCATGCATCACTACTTTTAGCTGTGGCAAAGTCATGTTTCCTATAAGCGAAATTCTTACCGACAAAATACGGCCAGCCATAGTTACCCGGTTTAGCAGCCATGTTGATTTCGTCATGACCGCGCGGACCGCGAAGCGAATCGGATTCACCTGCATCCGGACCAACCTCACCCCAGAATAATGTACCCGTCTTTTGATCGACTGATATACGATAGGGATTGCGACAACCCATCACATATATCTCGGGGCGCGTACCAGCTTCTCCTTTTGCAAACAGGTTTCCTTCCGGTATAGTATAGGTGCCATCGGGCTCCGGATGAATGCGCAAGATTTTTCCGCGAAGGTCATTGGTATTGGCTGATGACTTCTGCGCATCAAACGGGCTGCGTCCTGCACGTTCATCAGACGGACTAAATCCTTTTGATTCAAAGGGCGAAGTGTTATCACCGGTAGATAAGAACAGGTTTCCTTTCGCATCAAA
>DJFR01000139.1:11576-13343 GCA_002432545.1 Flammeovirgaceae bacterium UBA5867
TCGAAATCAGGATCGGTGGCAATCCCCATCACACCATCTTCGAACTTCGTGCCTATATTTAACGTATTGACTACGTTTACTTTTCCTTCTTTCGGGTCGTATAGTTTTACATCGCCTTTGCGTTCAACAAAAATGATGCGGCCATCGTTGAGCACCACCATTTCTGTTGGTTCATTGAGATTGAAATCAAGAACGGTTTTAGTAAAGCGATTGTCTTCCGGGGCAACCTTCGCAGTAACTTTCGAGTAATCGAGATCCTTCTCACCCATTGCATATTGTATACCCTGCAACACGTGCTGCATATAGAGTGAATCGGAATAACTCTCGTGCGTATGGCCCATGCCGGTATAGAATGAACGACCGCCATCGAACTCGTGATACCAGGCAATCGGATGCTCTGCTCCGTTCTGTCCACCCTGGTATGAAGTCTCATCGAGGTTGTAGATTACGTTGATCTCGTCTGATATATTCTTATAGTTATACCATTCGTCTTTACGTGTCCAGCTGTCGGGTAATGTATTCGGTCCGAAAGGCTTTACTTTCTTCAGCGTTGCATCCTGGATATGCGGGTGACTCTTGAAGTACGCGCCTACCAGTCTTCCATACCACGGCCATTCATACTCGGTATCGGCAGCCGCATGTATACCAACAAAACCACCGCCCGCCTGTATATAGCGCTTGAAGTAGCTTTGCTGCTGAAGGTCCAGTACATTGTTGGTTGTATTGAGAAAGATGACTGCGTTATAGCGTTTGAGATTTTCTTCTGTAAAAACGCTGGCATCTTCAGTTGTGTCTACATCAAAATTATTCTTCGCGCCAAGCTCGATCAGCTTTACCTTACCGGTACTGATGGATTCATGACGAAAGCCGTTGGTCTTGGAGAAGACCAGTATACGTCCGCGCGATCTGTCTTGCTTACACGCAAGCAACAGGCAGAACAACACCGCGATTGCTAGATAGGAGTGTTTCATAACAGGTAGAAATTAAAATGCCTGAAGATGTATATCCTCAGGCATTTGTTATTGTTATTTCAATACGCGGATTTTGATATTTCTGAAGGAAACTTTATCGCCATGATCCTGCAAGGCTATATGTCCTTTTTTAGCTTTACCGAAATCAGGCATGGTTTTGAACTTGCTGTTCTTTACCATTTCGTCCCATGCTGCATCGTGCATGGTGAAGCTTACTACTTTAGTTCCGTTCAACCAGAACTCGTAGTGGCTGTTCTTGGAAACAATTTTTATAGTGTTCCACTCTCCGGCAGGTTTAACCGTTTCTTTCGCGCAAGGAATCAGGTCGTACAGATCGCCTGCACGGTGCTTGTGTATTTTAGCATCCGGGTGGCAGGAGTTGTCCAATACCTGCATCTCTGGTCCCGTCAGGTATACGGCATCATATTTAGCATCTTCCACTACATTGAAAAGTATACCGCTGTTGGCACACTCGCTAACTTTCCATTCCAGTGTAAGTTCATAATTTTCATATTCACTGTCGGTAATAATATCGCCTCTTCCCTCTTTCACAGAGCTGTCAAGGTATAATTCACCGTCTGTTACTTTCCAGGCTGCACCATCTGATTTGTTGTTGAAAACGTGCCAGCCTTTGGTTGTGGTTCCATCAAACAATAGTTTCCAACCGGCTTTCTCTTCAGCGGCTGTTAACTTGTTTTGTGCAAAGCTGTTTGATGATACCATCATAAGTGTAATTACGAGTGTCCAGAAACATTTCATCGGCGTTGGGTTTAGGTGGATGAAAAGAAATGCCCAT
>DJFR01000139.1:13371-14198 GCA_002432545.1 Flammeovirgaceae bacterium UBA5867
CATTAGTCTTTTGGTTTTTCACCATCGAGTGAAAGTACGTACATCGCCATCTTCTCAGCATCAGCCTGAGATATATCTGCGTGTGGTGACATAGGGATCTCGCCCCAGTTACCGCTTCCGCCATTGATGATCTTGCCGGCCAGCATGGTTACGTTTGCTTTTGTAAATTCATACTTCTTGGCTACATCGGTATGAGAAGGGCCAACGATCTTGTTGGTTGGATGGTGACATGTTTTACAATCGCTGGCATCCACCAAAGCCTGACCTTGCGCGATCTGGTCTTCCGGAGTTGCAGCTTTTGGTTCTGCTGTTTCATAATCGCTGTAAGCATCTGCCTCTTCTTTCTTCTCTTCTTTTTTCGAACCACACGATGTCAGCGAAAAGCCGGCTATACCAACCAAGGCAATGAGTACAAATAGTTTTTTCATGTTCTGTGTTTTGTTGTTTGTAGTAGCGTTTTATATTCCTAAAATTCTCTTGTTCAGCTTCTGATCTTTACCGGTTGAGGCAAAATCATCAAACGTTTTATCCGTTGCGCGAATGATGTGGTTCTTGATGAACGGAGCACCTTCCGCTGCGCCTTGTTCCGGGTGCTTCATGCAGCACTCCCACTCCAGCACTGCCCAACCTTCGTAACCATACTGTGTAAGTTTACTGAAGATGGATTTGAAATCAACTTGTCCATCTCCCAGTGAACGGAATCTTCCCGGGCGGTTGATCCAATCCTGGTAGCCTCCATATACTCCACTCTTTCCGGTTGCGTTAAACTCGGCATCCTTTACATGGAACATCTTGATGAAGTCGTGATAGAAGTCTATATATTGAAG
>DJFR01000139.1:14215-21675 GCA_002432545.1 Flammeovirgaceae bacterium UBA5867
GCTTCCCAGAAACGCTCGAACGTTATACCATCGTGCAGGTCTTCACCAGGGTGAATTTCGTAACATACATCTACACCAGCTTTATCAAACGCATTGAGAATCGGCAACCAGCGTTTTGCCAAAGCAGCAAAACCATCTTCTACCAATCCTGCAGGGCGCTGTGGCCACGGGTATACGGTATGCCACATCAGTGCTCCAGAAAATGTAGCATGTGCTGTCAGTCCTAAATTCTGACTTGCCTTTGCTGCAAACTTCAATTGTTCTATAGCCCACTCGGTACGCTCTTTCGGATTACCGCGAAGTTCTTTCGGAGCAAAGCCATCAAACAATTCATCGTACGCATGATGTACCGCTACAAGTTGTCCTTGCAAGTGCGTTGAAAGTTCTGTTACCTGCAAACCGCATGATTCAATTATACCTTTCCACTCATCACAGTAATCTTTGCTCTCGGCTGCCTTCTTCAGATCGATGCAGCGTGCATCCCATGTAGGAATCTGCACACCAACATATCCCAGTGAAGCAGCCCACTTACATATAGTCTTCAGATTATCAAAGGGCGGCTCATCGCCCATGAACTGCGCCAGAAAAATCGCAGGACCTTTTATTGTTTTCATTTCCTTTCAATGCTTTTGTTAATTATACGCTTCGCATTTTTTAGCTGCTGGTTGCAAGCTACGAGCTGCTAGCTGTTGGTCAGTTAGCAGCGTTCGTGTTACTAAGCTATATTTATAGCTATAGCTGCTAACGTCCAGCAGCTAGTAGCCAGAAGCTAGTGGCTATTTCAAACGTCTTGCAGCTCGTAGCTATAAGCTCGCAGCTATTTAAGCGGTGTCCACTTCTTGCTGGAGTTGGCGGACTTCACTACGGTTTGCACGAAGTTCATGCCGCGTACGCCATCTTCAACATCCGGGAAGTCGTACTTCGCGTAATTGATTTTTTTGCCTGGTTTATATTCACGCACTGCTTTGGTAAACGCGCGGTATATATTTGCAAATGCTTCCAGATATCCTTCCGGGTGACCGGCCGGTGTGCGGGTAAATGCTTTCGCATCATCAGACAAATAACCTTGTCCTGCGCGAACAATCTCCATCGGTTTACCCAACCATTTTACTACGAGTGTATTCGGTTCCATCTGTCTCCACTCGATACCACCTTTCTCTCCATATATACGGATGTTCAGGTTGTTCTCTTCACCGGCAGCAACTTGTGTTGCCATCAATATACCGGATGCACCGTTTTCAAAACGCAGCAGCATAGAACTGTCATCATCCAGGTGGCGACCTTTTACTACGGTGTTAAGCATAGCGCATACTTCCGTAATTTTCAGTCCGGTAATATACTCCGCGAGGTTGGCAGCGTGTGTACCGATATCACCGATCGCACCCCCCATACCCGATTGTTTCGGATCTGTTCTCCACGAAGCCTGAGCATTACCAGATTTTTCCAGCAATGTTGACAACCATCCCTGCGGATATTCAACATATACTTTTCTGATAGCACCGAGTTTACCGGAAGCAACCATGTTACGAGCTTCCTTCACCAGCGGATAGCCGGTATAGGTATGCGTAAGTCCCAAGATCAATCCTGACTTTTCTACAACCTTCTTCAAGGTCTTTGCTTCATCAAGTGAAAAAGCGATAGGCTTCTCAACAATCACATGGAAACCACTTTCGAGTGCCATCTTTGATGGGCCAAAATGCACGTGGTTTGGCGTAACTACGGAAACAAAATCCATGCGCTCGCTGGCAGGGAGCTTTGATTCTTTCTCAAACATCTCCTGATACGTTTCATAAACGCGGTTCGGATTGAGGTACAACGCTTCGCCCGTTGCTTTCGATTCGCCAGGAATTACACTGAAGGCTCCGCATACTAATTCAATTTCTCCATCAATGCCGGCAGCTTTCCGGTGTACAGGTCCAATAAAAGAGGTCAAACCACCTCCAACCATACCCATGCGCAATTTTCTTTTCATGTGTGTTTTATAATTGGTTAAGATTTACGGATTTATGATGAGACCATCGTGACTGCCAGGAAATAGCACTTGATAAGCAGATGGACATTTCATTCGTTTGATATTTACTGCAATAAAATATTATCGGTGCGAAAAGTAAACAAATAAAATTACCGGAAACGATTGCGTTGTTACTTGACGGTTACAATTTTTTAATTTTTTGACCTTTATCTATTTCTGCAAGCTTACGATTGAAATCGCTATTTTTGTTGATTACCCCGACCCCAGAATGACTGAGTCTCTCTTTTTACGCAACCTCTGGTATTTCGCCATGCACGGTTCTTCCCTGAAAACAGGAAAGCTGGTAGCAAAAGAGATATTGGGCGAGCGTATAGTATTTGGCCGCGATGAAAACGATAAGCCTTTTGCACTGAAAGATAATTGCCCGCACCGCGGAGTTCCTTTATCGGAAGGCTGGTACGATGGCAAGGAAATTCAATGCTGCTACCATGGCTGGAAGTTTAACAACGAAGGTGTCTGCACGAAGATTCCTGCGTTGGCTGATGAAAAATTTGATTGCTCGAAGATCAAGGTGTTCCGCTATCCCTGTAAAGACATTAACGGTACTATCTGGATATATATACCTTTTAACAAGACTCAACTGAAAGGTGCCGAAGAACGTGTACCTGATTTACTGTTGCCTGCCGATAAAAAATTCAGATTCGTTGAGAAGGTAACAATGCCTGCAGATATAGATCAGTCGGTTATAGGATTGATCGATCCGGCACACGTAACGTTTGTACATCAGTCGTGGTACTGGCGCTCGGCCAAGAAACTTAAAATGAAAGAAAAACATTTTGTGCCGGTAGATCTAGGCTTCAAAATGGCGCGCCACAAGCCTTCATCAAATTCGAAAGGATATTCTATTTTAAAGGGAGAAACTTCTACGGAGATAAATTTTCAACTTCCGGGAAATCGCTTTGAGCATATCCGCGTAGGTAAACATGAGATTGTTTCCATCACATGCCTCACCCCGATCAATGAAAATGAAACCGAGCTCAACCATATATTCTATGCATCGTTCGATTTCATCAAGTATATATGGTGGCCGCTCCGCTACCTCGGCAAGCAGTTCATCCACCAGGACCTCGGTATATTTAGAAAATTACAAAAGGGACTCGAAACAAAACCAACGCTCATGCTACTGGGCGAACCGGACGCACAAGCCCGCTGGTATCACGAACTAAAACGCCAATGGGACCTGTCGCAGCAGAACAACACTCCGTTTGAAAACCCTGTGAAGGAAAAGACGCTGCATTGGATCACGTAATTAGCTGCTAGCTGCTAGCCTCTAGCTGCCAGACGTTGTCGGTATATATTTGACACTGCTACTGAACACGTCACTTCTTCGATCACAAAGTGAGCTTTTTTCCTGTAGCCAGAAGCCAGTAGCCAGAGGCCTTCCTCTCACGGCTCAGGGCTCGCAGCTAATTCTACCAGTCGTCTTTGGCGATCTTCTTTTCTTGTGGGATGTATTGAAGTTTGTCGGTGAAGGCCTTGTCAAGAAGCCCCAGCGTGTTGGGTTTGCACCATTCAGGATTGAGGATTGTGCCGTTGTTCTTTGCTGCGTAGCTTGTGAGTTTATCTTTCTCGGTAATGTTTTTGTAACCTATATTTCCTGTCAACATAATAGTGTGTACGGTAATGCGGTATTTACCATCCTTCACTCCTATTACAACTTTACCACTATATTTTCCGGTTTGAATGATAGAAGGCGTAGCGACCTGTGTGAATTGAAATTTCTTATAGTCAACAACCAGATCGTTGAGATCAAACGTTACTTCATCGGCAGCTGTCTGCAGATTGGAAATATAGGGCAGCGTCTTATAAAACTCGGCAACCTTTTTAACGGTTACAGAATCCTGCACAAAGATCTTTTGATAAATGATCTCCTGGTCTACCAGTTTAAAATTACCATACGCGGTGTTGCCTTGTGCCTGTGTAAAAAACGGGACAAGAATAATAAAGAAGCAAAGCAGGTTTTTCATAAAGTGAATTTATCCAAAGTTACTTGAACCACACGACATGAAAAACATCATCCGCAGGAATCGAAGTCTTTTCGACTATACTTCCCGTTGAAATGCAGGAATAAACTCACTGGCAGATTTTTTGTTACATTCCGGGGGACCCAACCCATTTCGTCCATGAGACTACTTTTTACGTTCACCGTATTTTTTTATGCAGTAACATTATGTGCACAGTCTAACGAATCATACCTGAAAGACCTGGCTTCCCTCCGGGCTATACTACAGACCACGCCTTCTTACAAAGCTCAGATCAAAGGCGATAAAGCAACATCTTACAACACATTATACAACAGCCTTGCATCCGACACGGTAAGCAATGTCGATGACTATAAATACTTCTATAATTTAGCGCAGCTCTTTTTTCCTTTGCGCGATAACCACTTATCGTTCTATCAAATTCCGAATTATAATTTGAGGAATCAGGACGATATTAATAAATTCATCAAGACGAAAGAGTTCGCGGACTATCCAAGACTTAACGTTAACATTGATTCGCTAAAGGCTGCGCTCGCTCTGAAGCCTGCCGACTCCATCGAGGGAATTTACCATTATGAAGGCTTCTATTCTGTAGGACTTTTTAAAACCGCGGACAAAGAGTATATAGGTGTGATTGTAAACTCCAACACACCGCTATGGAAAAAAGGACATATAGCGATCCATCTCAATAAACAAAGTCCAAATTTCTATAAGGCCATTTATGCACATCCGTTAACGAAAAGTTTTATGCTTCAGCCTAATGAAAAATACAGGTATAAATCGCTGGTCAATTCGTATTTCTATGGATCATACTCACAAAGCATCTATTCCAAAGAGCTTCGATCGAACGCTTATGTAAATCTGCCTGAGGATGCTGCCAAATTTCAACTGAAGACTATAAATGACAACGTGCAGTATTTACGAATCCGATCTTTTCAGGCAGATAACACGACATCAAAGCAATCCAATGCTTTCTATACGGCCATCAAAGATTCATTAACCGCTCCATACCTTATTGTGGATCTCCGAAACAATGAAGGCGGAGCAGAAAAGGAAAGCGAAAAATATTTCAACCTCCTGAAGAAATATACCAGGACGGGACACTTGTATATCGTAATGAACAATGAGACACTAAGCCAGGCGGAGATCCTTACGTTGCAATTGAAGAAATTACCAAATACCATTACTGCCGGACAACCAACAAAAGGAATGCTAACGTATGGAAGTAATTATGGGCGAAGGGAAATATTACCAAGTAAACGATTCTCCATTTATATAACCGATATGAAAGGTAAAGCCGAACACCTGCTATACGAAGACCATGGTATAAATCCAGATATCAGTCTGGATGAAAATACAGATTGGATAGAACAGATTACTACCCGCGTACGAAAGTCAAAACAATAAATCCATTGCGCAGAGAACACGAAGAAGAAACAAAGTCTCGAAGAAAAAATTACCTGATAAAGCATAATAGATCATGCACAACGCTCCGCCTACCGGTTATTTGCTGTTATCCTGAAGCCGGCAACCAGAAGCCAGAAGCCTCTAAGATCACCGAATTGTATAAGTAAAAAGCGTAGGCTGTCGCTGAAATGAAAACTGCACACGCAACAACGACAACACTCCTGTCTTACGAAGACTTACGGACGGTCTTGATTCGCGAAGCTGGCCGGTTGCATCAAAGATGTGTGTAGTCCGAATTCTTCCATTCTCTGAATACGTGGTATAGGTTGCTGTTTGCCAGTAGCGGCCCGGAGCGTATGAGTCAGCAGAACTGAGTACAGGAGTATGTCTTGTGGAGCGGAAGTCGAAAGGCTCTGAAGTTTTCTTTACGCGAAAAAATCCAGGCAGTGAATTACCTGCCCGTGACGAATTTATCTGAGCAGTGGCCGCTATCGAAACAAATGCCAATACGAATACCATCAAAGTCCTCATAAGCATGTCCGTTATCAAACCAAGATACTAAAATCTTTTCGTTGAATAATAAAAAAATATCCCGCAGATTTTCACAGATGAACGCAGAATAAAAATGCATTTATATCTACGTCAATCCGCGTAGTCTGCGGGAGAGAAAAATGTCAATCAGCTATTACTAGATGAACTTGCTCAGCAGGTTCTCGTAGTATTCTTGCTTACCACTGGTTTGTGCAGGCTCACCATTTTTACGGGCGAGTGTAACCAGTTCTTCTAGACCTACTTTACCTTGTGTAAATTGTTTTCCTTTGCCTGAATCGAATGATGCATAGCGCTCTTTGCGCAGTGAGTTATATGTACCATCATCGAGTATAGCTTGTGCTGTTAACAAGGCACGGGCAAAAGCATCCATACCACCAATGTGTGCATAGAATATATCGATGAGGTCAGTTGAATTTCTTCTGGTCTTCGCATCGAAATTCACACCACCATTTTTGAAACCACCCGCTTGTAAAATTACCAGCATCGCTTCGGTCAGTTCATACAAGTTGTTCGGGAACTGATCGGTATCCCAGCCATTCTGATAGTCACCGCGGTTCGCATCAATGCTACCCAGTACACCTGCATTCGCAGCAACTTGTAATTCGTGATCAAATGTATGTTGTGCTAATGTAGCATGGTTTACTTCGATGTTCAGTTTGAAATCATCCATCAAACCAAACTCGCGAAGGAATGCTATACAGGTAGCAGAATCGAAATCATACTGATGCTTGGAAGGTTCCATCGGCTTAGGCTCGATGAGGAATGTACCTTTGAAGCCTTGAGCACGTGCGTAATCTTTAGCAGCATGCAGGAAGCGCGCGAGGTTTTCGATCTCACGTTTCATGTCGGTATTCAGCAACGACATATAGCCTTCGCGACCACCCCAGAATACATAGTTGGAACCACCCAGCTCGATTGTTGCATCCAGTGCATTCTTCACCTGTGTTGCAGCATAGCATACTACATTAAAGTCAGGGTTCGTAGCAGCACCGTTCATATAGCGTGGGTTTGAGAACAGGTTCGCAGTTCCCCACAATAATTTTACACCTGAAGATTTCTGTTTCTTCTTGGCATAGTCTGTAATCTTCTGAATACGATCTTCTGATTCTTTCAGTGTTGCACCTTCCTCAACTAAATCGAAGTCGTGGAAGCAATAGAACGGAGCGCCAATTTTAGTAATGAATTCAAACGCGGCATCCATTTTATTATATGCACGCTGCATAGCATCGTCACCTTCATTCCATGCGAAATTTTTTGTTCCAGGTCCGAACGGATCACCGCCAGTTCCGCAGAACGTATGCCAGTAAGCAATAGCAAAACGGAAGTGTTCTTCCATTGTCTTCTTACCTACTTTCTTTTTGGCATCGTAAAATTTAAATGCCAGCGGGTTGTCTGATTCTTTACCTTCATACTTCACCTGGCCAATGCCTTTGAAGTATTCCTTGTCTCCGAGTGTTAGTTTCATGACTATGGTGTTAAGTAATTAT
>DJFR01000022.1:0-73089 GCA_002432545.1 Flammeovirgaceae bacterium UBA5867
CATGGTGTTGGGTCTGTACTACCTCACTAAGGGCAGAAAAGGAACTCCGGAGCATGCTATCAAAGGAGAAGGTAAACGCTATTATTCTGCTGAAGAAGTAATCGTTGCTTTCAACGAAGGAAGACTTTCCAAGCACGCTAACATTAAAGTTCGTGCGAATGTAAAAGATAAAAAGACAGGCGATTTGACTATGCAGATGATCGACACAGTCGCTGGTCGTGTAATCTTCAATCAATTCGTTCCGGAAGAAGTAGGCTTTGTAGATGAACTTCTCACGAAGAAGAAACTGCAAACTATCATCTCCGATATTTACAAAATTGCAGGTCAGTCTAAGACTGCCAAGTTCCTCGATGATATCAAAGAACTTGGATTCCAGATGGCCTACAAAGGTGGTTTGTCAATGGGCTTGAACGATGTAAAAGTTCCTGCCGAAAAAGAGAAACTTGTAGCAAGTGCCCAGGAAGAAGTTGATGCCGTATGGAACAACTACATGATGGGTCTTATTACGGATAACGAGCGTTACAATCAGGTAATTGATATCTGGACTCGTACCAACACCATGCTTACCAACACGCTGATGAAGCAGTTGGAAGAAGACCAGCAAGGTTTCAACTCGATCTACATGATGATGCACTCTGGTGCCCGTGGTTCGAGAGAGCAGATCCGCCAGTTGGGTGGTATGCGTGGTCTGATGGCGAAGCCTCAGAAAAACCTCGCAGGTTCAGTTGGTTCGATCATCGAGAACCCGATTCTTTCGAACTTTAAAGAAGGTCTGGACGTGTTGGAGTACTTTATCTCTACACACGGTGCGCGTAAAGGTCTTGCNNCGTAGGCTTGTAGACGTTGCGCAGGATCTTGTGATCAGCGAGGACGACTGCGGAACGTTGCGTGGTCTGAAAGTAACGGCACTGAAAGATAACGAAGATATAGTTGAACCACTGTCGGAACGTATCCTGGGCCGTGTAACGGTACATGATATATATGATCCAATGACAGATGAATTGATCTGCCCTGCAAACTCTGAAATTACAGACGAGCTTGCTAAGCTGATCGAAGATACGGCAATTGAAGAAGTTGAGATTCGTTCGCTTCTTACTTGCGAATCGAAAGTTGGAGGTTGCGCTAAATGCTACGGTCGTAACCTGGCTACCGGTAAAATGGTACAAGCAGGTGAAGCAGTAGGTGTAATTGCAGCACAGTCAATCGGTGAACCTGGTACACAGCTTACNNGGTACTGCATCTAACATTGCAGTCGAAGCAAACATCAAGGCGAAGTTCAGTGGTGTTCTTGAGTTCGAAGGTATCCGTACTATCGATACGACTGATAATGATAACAATCCGATCCAAGTAGTAATGGGTCGTACCGGTGAGATCAGGATCATGGATAATGAGAAGACCAGAGTGTTGATCACCAACCACGTTCCTTATGGTGCTTTCCTGAAAGTTAAAGATGGACAGAAAGTTGAAAAAGGCGAGGAGCTTTGCTTCTGGGATCCTTACAACGCTGTGATCTTGTCTGAGTTCGATGGAACGATCGAATACGAAGCGATCATTGAAGGTGTTACTTATAAAGAAGAATCAGATGAGCAGACAGGTCACCGTGAGAAAGTAATTACTGAAACTCGCGATAAGACTAAGAACCCTGCCATCGTAGTAAAAGGTAAAACAGATACAAAAGGATATAACATTCCTGTAGGTGCCCACTTGGCAGTAGATGAAGGTGAAAAGATCAAAGCTGGTCAGGTACTCGCAAAGATTCCACGTACAATGGGTAAATCACGCGATATCACCGGAGGTCTGCCACGCGTAACAGAATTGTTCGAAGCGCGTAACCCTTCCAACCCTGCGGTTGTAAGTGAGATCGATGGTGTTGTTACGTACGGAGGTATCAAACGTGGTAACCGTGAGATCTTCATAGAATCACGCGATGGTGTACAGAAGCGTTACTTAGTACCGCTGTCTAAACACATCCTCGTTCAGGATAATGACTTCGTGAAAGCAGGTCAGCCTTTGTCAGATGGTTCTATTACTCCTTCTGATATTCTTTCGATCAAAGGTCCTACTGCAGTGCAGGAGTACCTTGTGAATGAAATTCAGGAAGTATACCGTCTGCAAGGTGTGAAGATCAATGATAAGCACATCGAAGCTATTGTAAGCCAGATGATGCAGAAGGTTGAAATCATCGATCCGGGAGATACAAGCTTCCTGCCTGGTGAATATGTAGACAAACTTCAGTTCAGAGAAGATAACGACCAGATCCTCGACAAGAAGGTTGTGGTTGATGCTGGTGATTCTCAGGCTTTGAAACCTGGTCAGATCATAACAGCACGTGAATTGAGAGATGAGAACTCAATCCTGCGCAGAAAAGATCAGAAACTGGTTGAAGTTCGCGATGCACTCGCTGCGGTTTCAAGACCAACGCTTCAGGGGATTACCCAGGCATCGTTGAAAACAGAAAGCTGGTTGTCTGCTGCATCCTTCCAGGAAACTACCAAGGTACTCAGCGAAGCTGCGATCCGCGGTAAAACTGACTGGTTAAACGGATTGAAGGAAAACGTAATTGTAGGACACCTCATCCCTGCAGGTACAGGTCAACGCAGATTTAACGATCTGATCGTGACACACAAGAATGAGTACAACACATTGGTAAACGCTCCGGAGAAAACTCGCGACCGCGAGAAAGAACTTCAGGATTAACCTTACCATGAAATAAAACAATCTGCGGATGTGCCTTCTGGCCATCCGCATTTTGCTTATAGGGTAGATAAAGGATGAGCCTTAAAGGTTTAAAGCCGTTCGTTAGAAATAAGTAAAGAAATATGGCAGACGAAAAAAATAAACAAGCTCATAATCAGAACCAGATCAACATAGAGCTTTCGGAAGAAATTGCTGAAGGCATCTATTCAAACCTGGCTATGATTGCTCACTCCAACAGTGAATTTGTAATAGACTTTATACGCCTGATGCCAGGTGTACCGAAAGCGAAGGTGAAATCAAGAATCGTGATCACACCAGAGCATGCCAAACGCTTTTTACTGGCTTTAAAAGATAACATAGATAAATATGAGGCTAGCTTCGGCCCCATAAAGCGTACGGAAGATATGCCTAAGTTTCCCATGAATTTTGGGGGAACTGTGGGAGAAGCTTAGCATTTTTAAGAATTTGGAAGTAGTTAAAATCCTGAAATCACAGAAAAAGTCAGATTTAACTGTTTAATAATGCTTATTCTGCTAAAAATAATCTAACATGACTTTGCAAGCTGTATTACTTTAAATACCTTTGCAGTCCTAATTTTTGAAAGGTTTATAAAAAGAAATATAAATGCCTACCATTCAACAACTTGTAAGAAAAGGGCGTAAGAAACTGGAGTTCAAATCAAAATCTCCGGCCCTTGATTCTTGCCCACAGAAGCGAGGAGTATGTACACGTGTGTACACAACAACTCCTAAAAAGCCTAACTCTGCTATGCGTAAAGTAGCTCGTGTTCGCTTAGTAAGCGGCAAAGAAGTGAACGCATACATAATGGGTGAAGGTCACAATCTACAGGAGCACTCTATCGTGCTGATCCGTGGTGGTCGTGTAAAAGATCTGCCAGGTGTTCGTTATCACATTATTCGTGGTGCATTGGATACTGCAGGTGTGAATGGTCGCAAACAAAGCCGTTCTAAATATGGTGCTAAACGTCCTAAGCCAGGTGCAGCAGCTCCTGCAGGCAAAGGTGCACCGGCAAAAGGAAAAAAATAACAGGATAGAGCCATGAGAAAGACAAAACCTAAAAAGAGATATCTTCTTCCTGATCCTAAGTTTAATGATACTTTGGTAACGAAGTTCGTGAACTACTTAATGGAGCAAGGCAAAAAAAGCACTGCCTATGGTATTTTCTATGATGCAGTAGCATTGGTAGAAAAGAAAACCAATGAGAGCGGTTTGGAAGTTTGGAAACGCGCAATGAATAACCTGATGCCTTCTGTGGAGGTAAAAAGTAGACGTGTAGGTGGTGCTACTTTCCAGGTTCCGGTAGAAATTCGTCCGGAGCGTAAAGTAAACCTTAGCATCAAATGGTTAATTGATTATTCAAGACTTCGTGGTGAGAAAACCATGATGGATAAACTTGCTGCTGAAATCATCGCTGCTTCAAAAGGCGAAGGTGCTGCTATCAAAAAGAAAGATGATACACACCGTATGGCAGAAGCTAACAAGGCATTTTCACATTTCAGATTCTAATTAGAGGAACCAGGTAATGTCTAGAGATTTAAAATACACCAGAAACATTGGTATCGCTGCTCACATCGATGCAGGTAAAACTACTACTACAGAGCGTATTCTGTACTATGCCGGTGTTAACCACAAAATCGGTGAAGTGCACGAAGGTGCTGCTACCATGGACTGGATGGCACAGGAGCAGGAAAGAGGTATTACCATTACTTCTGCTGCTACTACCGTTTTCTGGAACTATAGAAGCAACAAGTATAACGTAAACATCATCGATACACCTGGTCACGTTGACTTTACCGTTGAGGTAAACCGTTCTTTGCGTGTATTGGATGGTCTGGTGTTCTTGTTCAGTGCGGTTGATGGTGTTGAACCTCAATCAGAGACTAACTGGCGCCTGGCTGATAACTATAAAGTAGCTCGTATCGGTTTCGTTAATAAAATGGACCGTGCCGGCTCAGACTTCCTCGGAGTTTGCAAGCAAGTAAAAGAGAAACTCGGTAGCCATGCTGTTGCTCTTCAATTGCCAATTGGCTCTGAAGATAACTTCCGTGGTGTGGTTGATCTTGTAAACAACCGTGGTATCATTTGGAATGAGCATGATAAAGGTATGACTTATGAAGTTGTGCCGATTCCGGATGATATGAAAGATGAAGTACTCGAGTACAGAGAAAAGCTTCTTGAAGCTGTTGCTGAATTTGACGAATCATTGATGGAGAAATTCTTCGAAGATCCTAACTCGATCTCTGAAGCAGAAATATTAACAGCGCTTCGTAAGGCTACTATAGCTATGAAGGTTGTTCCTATGGTTTGCGGATCATCTTTCAAAAATAAAGGTGTTCAAACCATGCTTGACTATGTGATGGAGCTTCTTCCTTCACCGCTTGATAAAGACAACATTATTGGTACTAATCCTGACAATGATGAAGAGGTTGTTATCAGACCGGATGAAAAAGAGCCATTTGCAGCCCTTGCATTTAAAATCGCTACTGACCCATTCGTAGGACGTCTTTGTTTCGTACGCGCATATTCAGGTATTCTTGAATCAGGTTCGTATGTATACAATACACGCTCTGAAGCGAAGGAACGTATCTCTCGCGTATTCCAGATGCACGCTAACAAGCAGAATCAGATCGAAAGACTGGTTGCTGGCGACATCGGTGCGGTAGTAGGTTTCAAGGATATAAAGACAGGTGATACACTTTGTGATGAGAAACGTAAAGTTGTTCTTGAATCAATGGTGTTCCCTGAGCCGGTTATCGGTTATGCAATTGAGCCTAAGAAACAGGCTGATGTTGATAAACTTGGTATGGCAATCGCGAAACTTGTTGAAGAAGATCCAACTCTTCGCGTAAACACAGATCAGGAAACAGGTCAGACGATTCTTCGTGGTATGGGTGAACTTCACCTTGAAATTATCATCGATCGTCTGAAGCGTGAGTTCAAAGTTGAAATCAACCAGGGTGCTCCTCAGGTTGCTTACAAAGAAGCCCTTACAAAATCTGTTGAACACAAAGAAGTTTACAAGAAGCAGACTGGTGGTCGTGGTAAATTTGCCGATATCGTATTTGAGATCGGGCCACGCGAACTGAAAGAAGGCGATAAAGAAGGACTTGAGTTTGTTAATGATATCGTTGGTGGTGTTATTCCTCGCGAATTCATTCAACCTGTACAGAAAGGTTTTGAAAGCGCTATGTCTAACGGACCACTGGCAGGATATCCAATTGACTCGATGAAAGTTCGTCTGTTCCACGGTTCTTACCATGATGTGGACTCTGATGCGCTGTCATTCGAATTAGCTGCTCGTCTTGGCTTTAAAGAAGCTGCTTCGAAGTGTGCTCCTCAGTTGCTGGAACCAATCATGTCTGTGGAAGTAACAAGCCCGGATGAATATACTGGTTCTGTAACAGGTGACCTTAACAGAAGACGCGGTGTAATGAAAGGTATGGATACGCGTGCAGGTGCACAGCTTATCAAAGCAGATGTTCCGCTGAAAGAACTCTTCGGTTACATCACTGATCTGAGAACACTTACTTCAGGACGTGCTTCTGCATCCCTGACGTTCTCGCACTATGCTGCAGTTCCTAAGAACCTTGCCGACAAAGTAATTGAAGAAGTAAAAGGCGCAGTTGCCGCTAAGTAATAAACATCTAAAAGGCGTTTAGATCATGAATCAGAAAATAAGAATAAAACTCAAGTCTTACGATCACAACTTGGTTGATAAATCATCTGAGAAAATCGTAAGAGCAGTAAAGGCAACCGGTGCAGTAGTAAGCGGTCCTATACCATTACCAACCGAGAAAGAGAAATTTACTGTACTCCGTTCTCCACACGTTAACAAAAAGTCACGTGAGCAGTTTCAACTTTGCACATACAAGCGCCTGGTTGATATCTACTCTAACAGCGCGAAGACTGTAGATGCTTTGATGAAGCTCGAACTCCCTAGCGGTGTTGACGTTGAGATCAAAGTATAGTTAAAGAATACTTAAAGCTTGAAGGAAGCTATCTCTCAAAAGAGGTAGCTTCTTTTATTTTATACCTATATAGACCTGGATTGTCTGGTTAGTTATATACTGTTGATGAAATTCTGATAGTCCTCGGGAGTGTCCAGGTCAATGGAACCTTCTGGGAATTGGATTAATTCGGTTGACGTTATATGTTTTAGAAGGATCTTCTTGGCGCCATGAGCGTCATCCATAGCGAGTAGTTCCGCGAATATAGTTTTATCAAATAGCGCAGGTACACCAGGAGCATCAGAATAGAAAGACGCTACAATAGTTTTCTTACTTGTTCTGTATCGTTGAACGATGTCTGAAAGATATGCCGATGTCACAGCAGGCTGATCGCACACCAATATAATAACAGCATGTATATCTGTTGACACTGCGAGCAGGTAACGCAATCCTGTCTTGAGCGAGCTGCCCATTCCATTCTTCCAATCTTTGTTAACTATAGTCTGAACCTCAGCATTCTGTAAAATTGCAGCATGCTCTTTTTCATTTGCACCCAATACTACAACAGTATGATCCGCTTTTAATTGCCGCGCGATATTTACTGTTCTGAGTAGAAGCGGAGTGTTATTGATCTCCAGTAGTTGCTTGGATTGCCCCATTCGCGAGGAAGAGCCTGCAGCCAGAATAATGATATCAATGTTCATCGTGTGTTACTCTAGTGGCTTGGCTGCCGCGAAATCTCTTTCACTAATAGTGCCGCCTTCAGAAGAATCAGAGTCAACGAGAATTTTCCAGGTGCCGTTTTCTTTTCGCAGCACTACATGAAATTTACCATAGAAACTTCTGCTTTCGCCTTGTGAGTTGATGTTGGTCGTTTTATATATACCGACTTCGAAGGCCTGGTTCTCATTAGCCATGCGTTCGAGAAAACGAAGTTCGATTATACGCTTTGTCTTTTGTTGTGCTGACCGCTTGTCGCCTTCTTCGTACTGTTTTTTATACTGCCCGAAATTTAAAACTGTTTTTGAATCGCGTGGTGCGCGCACAAGGTCGGGTGAGTGCACTGCCATAAAACCTTTTGTATCGTAGTTATTAAAGGTTGTAATGAAAGGCTTCCAGACCTGATCGTTGATTTGTTTCTGAACATCTTGCGAGTAACCAACAAACGCTATCGTAACAAAGACCAATAGAAAGCCGAGCTTATTCATACCTGAATGTATATATACTTACGAACTTTTTACAGCACGTTCTTCCAGCTCATGCAGATATACCTGTTTAAATACCTGGTCGTTGGCAGTGTCGCGGTGATGGATCGGACCGGTTCTATATTTAAGAAATCCTCCGGAACGATTCGCGAATTTACTCTGTATCTCTGCTACAATAGAAATTGCAATTTCATCGGGCGCCTCGGCTCCTATATCCAATCCAATAGGAGAGTGTACACGATGCATATCTTTAGATGAAAGTGTAATATCTTCTTTCGAGAATTCAGCTAACATTTTATCGAAGCGTTTACGCGGGCCCAATATACCTATATAAGGTGTTTCGCTTCTCAAAAGTTTTCTCAATACATCGCGATCGTACTCATAGTTGTGCGACATCAGTACACATGCTGTATATGGAGTGATATGAAAATCGCGATCAACAAAATCACGATGACAGAGCGAAAGATTGTCAGCTGTAGGGAAGAACAACGGAGCTATATGAGCGACACACTCGTCTGTAATTGTTACTTCCCAACCCAGTGATTTTGCAAGTTGACTCACCGGCCGGGCATCAAAACCTCCTCCGAAAATGATTAGTGATACAGAAGGCTGAATCAGTTCAATAAAAACCTCTGTCTCTTTTCCTTCACGTACATATACTTTTGCTTCTGATTTCTTCGACTCAAATAATTTTTCCAGGTCTGTCGAAATCAGACTGGCCAGTTCTTCATCCAACAGGTTGTGAAGCTTCGTTGCACCAGGAGTGATTAATAATTTCTTTCCTACTACTTCACGATCTGTATGAGCAAATATAGTAGCCAACGCGACCGGGGCATTCATTTTGATAATCGACTCAAAAAAGCGTGTAGGGTTATCGTTGTCTGCAGGATCCACCGGTTCAATCAATACATCGATCACGCCATTACATCCCAATCCGATTCCTAAATTCTGATTACTTTCTTCGCGGGTATCGTAGGTTACTGTAACTGGTTGCTTATCGCTCATTACCTGGCGCGCCTTTCGCAGTGCATCACCTTCCAGGCAACCTCCGCTGATGGAGCCAACCCATTTGCCATCGTCCATGATGAGCATGCGTGCTCCCGGACTTCTATACGATGAACCCCTTACTTTAACAACTGTAGCCAGGGCTGCTTTGCGCTGACTGAAATCAATCTTCTTATATTCCTGTAGTATCGTTCTAAACTCCTTCATCACTATACATTTACTTTCGAACTACTTTATCGCCAGAGGTATGCGAGGCTATGGCTTTCCAAATGCCGTTTCGTTTTATTAAAACATTAGACGACTGGTATATATACTCATAATCGCCTTTGTCGTCTTTGCTTTGAATAACACCAGTGCCCGAAACGATGGCCGTGTTGTTCTCAAATATATCCAATCGCTTGATGTTGAATTTAAAAGATTTGTATGATGGTTTATTCTTCTTGATATAGGCCAGTTCTTCCTTCTTGCTCGACCATTCACCATCCGACCCGATCATTTTAAATTCATCTGCCAGAATTCTGTTCAATAGCACCGTGTCTTGTTCGCGATATGCTTTTGGCCATTCTACTTCTTTCAGATACCGTAACGCTTTTTCATCGTCAGCTTTGGTCTGTCCAAAACTATACCACGCTGGTAACAGAAACGAAAAGAACAGAATCCATTTCATAGCGAACTATATTACCGTGCTGTTTTAACTTCTTCGGGTTTAACAGCATCACCTTTGTTGCCCCATGAGTTGCGCACGTAATTCAATACATCGCTTACCTCTTCATCGGAAAGTTCAACGCCCGGCATATCTCCGTTATAAACAACACCATTTACTTTTATCTCACCACTTACGCCATGAATCACTTGTTGTATCGAACGTTTCTTGTCAGCCATCAGGTAATCAGATTTGGCAAGCGGAGGAAATACTCCTTCCATACCTTCGCCCTGTTCCATATGACAGTTCATACATTGAGCCGTATATACCTCTTTCCCTTTTGCTATACTTGCTTTCAGATCAAACTTTGGTTTTTGCTGAAAGGCTGTGAGTGAAAATCCGGTGGCGGCAATAGCAGCAGCGGTTATAAAATAATTTACCTTCATCTTCATGCGTTATGTTCTGTTCTTCTGTTTACTAAAGAATATAATTCTTTACACGAGGGCTTTATCTGTAATATACTTTTAATTTATAACTATACTTCTTCAAGATTGAACGGCAGCTTGCGAATTCGTTTCGAAGTCAGATCAAATATAGCATTGGTGAGTGCCGGTGCAAATGGCGGCAAGCTAGGCTCACCAACACCTCCGGCCTTCTCATCATTTTCCATGATGTGAACTTCAATATCAGGAGTATCGGTAATGCGTGGTATTTTATAGGTGTTAAAGTTCTGCTCAACCGCTTTACCATCTTTAAAATGTGTGGCGTGTGTTACAGCAGCACCGAGTCCCATGATTATACTTCCTTCAATCTGCGCCTTGATAATATCCGGGTTAACATACCAGCCACAATCCATCACAGCCCATACTTTATCGATCTTTACTTTACCGTCAGGTTTCTTCGATACCTTCACCACTTCGCCTACTATACTTGAAAAACTTTCCGCTATAGCAACACCGTAGCCTTCACCTTTCTTTCTGTTCTTCCATCCGGAAACTTCTTCCAGCTTGTTGATCAGATCGTGATAACGTCCGTCATGTAAATGCGGTCTGCGGAAATCAAGTGGATCTTTACCTGCCTTCGCAGCCAGTTCATCCATGAAGCTTTCCATTGCAAATGCATTGGTAGATGCATATACAGATCGCCACCACATAACCGGTATTGGTACATCTAACGGACTATCCGAGAAGCTATAGTGCTGCAGGGAGTTAAAGTATGTTTCCAGGAAGCCTTCAGTAGCCGAACCGTTGTAAGACTTCTTATCGGCATTCGGCCATTGATGATCCATGTTCTGACCGGCCGTGCGCATGCTATACGATTCTATATTTCCATTGGCATTGACAGAACCTTTGCAGTGATACATCATACCCGGACGGAACGGACCTTGCGTAGTATCATCTTCGCGTGTCCACACAACTTGTACCGGGGCCTTTATCTCTTTCGAAATAACCGCGGCTTCATGTGGATAATCCATGAATGCTTTACGTCCGAATCCTCCTCCGAGGAATGTCATGTTAACGGTAATTTTTTCTTTTGGCAAACCTAACAGCGGACTCAGAAAATCCTGAACCCAGTCCGGTCCTTGTATAGGCCCCCAAATTTCAAGTTTATCATCCTGGTAGTTTGCTATACAATTGAGCGGCTCCATACAGGCATGCGACTCATACGGAGTCTCATAGGTAGCTTCAATTTTATTTTCTGATTTCTGATATATACCTTCAGCATTTCCCTTGGTGCGAACAGAAAGTGTGTTCTCACTTTTCAACGCATCACTCATGCGTGCATAGAGTTGTTCCGTACTCAGGTGTTCAAAGCCAGAATCATCCCACTCCACTTTTAATACTTTTCGTCCCTGCATGGCCGCCCACAAGGTATCAGCAACAACAGCAACGCCTTCACGAAAAGTATTGAATACACTCATCTTTACCGGCAACACGTGTTTTACTCCGGGCACTTTCTTCGTTTCGGTGTCATCGAAGCTTTTTACTTTTCCCTGGAAGCGCGGGTTGCGTTCGACTACTGCATATAGCATACCCGGCAATTTTTTATCGAGACCAAATATAGCTGTGCCGTTTGTTTTCAAAGGTGTGTCCTGGCGTGGCAGCGGCTTGCGTATAATTTTATACTCTTCCGGCAATTTCAGCTTAACATTTTTAGGCGCTTCGAGTTTGGATGCCTCCTGAACAAGTTCGCCATAGTGGAATTTCTTGCCAGACGATTTATGAATTACACGGCCACCCTCAGCGTAACATTCTGCTTTGGATACATTCCATTTTTTTGAAGCGGCTTCGATCAGCATCTCACGTGCTGTAGCACTCAGCTTCAGTAGTTTTTTATAGGTGCCACGTATCGTTGAACTTCCTCCGGTAATCTGACTTCCATACTTCGCGTTGTTACCCTGGGCGAAGACTATATTTATATCACTCAGGTTTACTTCCAGCTCTTCGGCTATCATTTGTGGAACAGATTGAAAAGAGCCTTGTCCCATTTCAGAGCGGTGGTTGGTAATGGTAACTTTTCCATTCGTATCAATGGTGATCCAGGCATTCATTTCGATGCCCAGGTTCTCTGCGGCTTCCGGAGTTATAATTTCGGCTTCTTTACCAGCGGCCTGCGAGTAAAGTCCTAACGTAAGTGCAGCACCGGTGAGACTGGAGAACTTGATAAAATTTCTCCGGGATATATTTTTAGATATTGCTTCCATGGTATAGCTGTATAGGTATATGTGTAAAGTATAACTGATGACGGATATGAACGAACAACCGGCAAACGACTATATATAGTATTGCCTGTTGAAAACTGTCATCGTGTTATTTGATACTTGCTTTCTGATTCATCAGTTGTGAAGCAGCTTTAATCGCTTTACGAATGCGCGGGTATGTGCCACAGCGGCAGATGTGTCCCTGCATAGCCGTATCGATATCTTTATCGGTAGGGTTCGGTGTCTTTTTCAGTAAAGCAGTAGCGGCCATGATCTGGCCGGATTGGCAATAACCACATTGAGGTACCTGTTCAGCGATCCAGGCTTGCTGCACAGGGTGAGAGTTATCAGATGAAAGTCCTTCAATCGTAACTATATCTTTGTTGGCCGCAGCAGAGACCGGAATGGAACACGAGCGAACCGGTGTACCGGCCAGGTGTACTGTACATGCTCCGCATTGAGCAATACCACAACCATACTTGGTACCGGTTAATCCTACTACATCGCGTATAGCCCAGAGCAGAGGCATTTTAGGATCAACATCTACCGTATGTGTTTTGTTGTTGATTTTAAGCGTGAGAGATGCCATGATAGTTATTTTGGGTTGGAATTAAGGAAAGTTACGAAATTACCCGGAACGTGTTGTCACCCAAGTGGCGGAGAGTTAACCCCGGGACTCCAAAAAATGCTTATGACGTATGAACGGTTATTTGTGGAAGACAAAAGACATGTTAAATCCTGGCATAATTTTTTGAATCAGAACAAACAGAAAGACCCAAAGTGTTATATATTCAAAACTTAAACAGATCAGTATGAAAAAGAGTATGATGTTGTGCCTGATGATGTGGGCCGGAGTGACTGTGATGGCACAGACGAATTTACAGGTAACGGTAAAAAAGATTAAGGGTCATAAGGGCGATATCCTGGTTGGACTTTATGATAACGATAAAGATTTCCCCCGAAATGCTAAAGAAGGTAAAGTTGCCAAAGCATCAGGCAATGAAGTTACCGTTGTATTTGAAAACGTAAAGCCTGGTAAATATGCAGTAAGTGTTCTGCACGATGCTAACCGTAACAAAGACCTTGATAAAAATAAACTCGGTATACCCAAAGAAGGCTTTGGCTTTTCCAACAATGTGATGGGTGCCGTAGGACCACCATCTTTCGAGAAAGCCCAGATCGACTTGCAACCCGATCAAAAAGACCTCGACATCAGTATCGATATGAAGTATATGTAGGTAGCTGCTACGTACACACGTACAGACTTACACACGTATCAACGCTATTCAATTTCATCGAGTAACAGCGAACAGCGTTCCTTCCGCGGTAAATCATCAGGCTCCTGTGGCGGCAAAGCAAGTGCTTGCTTCAGGAGCCTGATCGCTTTTTCATCCTCGCCTTCATAATGACAAGCCGAAGCTTCACCGTATAGAAAAAGTATCGTATTGGGTTGAAGTATACTTGCCTTTTTGAAATTCTCGATCGCTGCATCCATCGATACGCCTTCGGGCAAGCCACCGAAGAAAAGCTTACACGCTAATTGTTCAATCCAGGTGAGGCGCGCCAGTTCAAAGTGCCATTTACCCAATATGAAGTAGGCCGGTGCAAAAGTAGAGTCTAAAGCAATGAGCGTTTCAGCTTCTGTGCGTATCGTTTTAGCATCCTGAATTTTTTCACGTGGCGAACCCGCTACTTCTGTCATGAGTCCGATAGCAATAATATAGGCTAAATGCGTTTCTGTATTGTTGTTATTCAATGCTATAGCACGCACAGCATATGCCTTGGCACGTGTGTAGTATTGCTGCTTCTCTTCTTTCTTATCAAGCGGTAAACGGCCGCCAATGTTTGAGAGCATTCGGCTGGCATGGGTTAACGCCTGCACGTGATTGGGGTGTGTCTTGATGAACAGCTCATATTTGTTCAATGCAGCTTCTACTTTAAAATCTTTTTCAAGACGAAGCCCTTCGGAGAAAAGATCAGACGATTGTCCGAACGATGTGGATAAGATAAAGTATAGAACAACTATACTTCCGGTTAATTTAGTCATGACGACCCTCGCTGGTATTTTACTTTGATATAGTTGCCTGCCTGCAATTATCCAGTATCCTGCTTACATCTTTCAGCTCAATGCTGTCGCGTTGATGCTCCCAGGTATTATATAGATACGTTGCAATCTCGGCTATCTCCAGGTCAGAGAGGGAAGGTATACCCGGCATAGCCTTGTTAAAACTTTTTCCATTTACCACCAGTTCGCCTTCGATGCCATAGCGCATCAGGCATATAACGGATTCAAAATTGTTGTCGACATAGTCTGACTTTGCCAGCGGTGGATAAAGCAGTCCGAGCCCTGTACCATTTTTCTGGTGACAATTGCTGCAATGCTTTATATAGAGCTGTTCACCGTGCACATAATACTGCTGTTGCTTAACAGACGATGCTGATGAAATATTGGAATCAGATTTTTTTTCAGAACAATGTTGAAAGCCGAATGCAAAAAGCAGAAAACCAAAAGCTATAGCTATATACTTTACTTTCATTTTTACACTTTCTGCTTTAAGCTCACTTCGCATACTCTTTCTTCAATCGCTGAATCTCAGCAAGCAAACGATTCACGTCTTCTTCTTTGGTGCCATCGTATTTGCCGCGTATTCTTTTGTTCTTGTCGATCAACAAAAATGCACCGCTGTGAATGAAGCCATCGGGTTCAGCCTTGTCTTCCATCGCGGTAGCGAAATAACTTGTTTGTGCTATTTTATAGATGTCTTCTTTAGAGCCGGTAACAAAATGCCACTTGTTACTTTTTACACCCAGGCGCTCGGCATAGTCGTGCAGTAAGCCAACGGTATCATATTCCGGATCTATACTGTGCGAGAGTAACAACACATCCGGTTCATTCTGAATAGAATCGTATACCCGCAGCATCTGTGTTTTCATGATAGGACAAATTGTGCGGCAGGAAGTAAAGAAGAAATCCGCTACATATATTTTGTCTTTGAATGTATCGTTCGTAACAAAAGCACTGTCCTGATCAACAAACTTGAAATCGGCAATGGTGTGATATATAGTATCACCGCCTTCTACTTCTTTCTCACCGAAGATCGGAAGGGGTGCTTCTTTCTTTTCAACACAGGATGATAACAAAAGGCCAGATGTTACCATCAGGAACATTACAAATTTTGTCACACTGCTATTTATCATTGATTTATTCATCTTTTCGGAATTTTTTATAAACCCGCATGCCTGTCATGATCAGAATTACTACAGCGAGTAACCCTGCGAGTCCCCACAGCATACTCAGGGCATTTTTTAATACGATCAAAAATACAATACTGATCAGAAATAATGTAGATACTTCATTCCATAAACGCATTTGCTGCGATGTATATTTCACTGTTCCCTTTTTAAGTTGATTCAGGATTACCTGTAAAGAGACGTGGTATAGATACAACAGAAAAACCAGTGTGAGTTTCATGTGCATAAACCCCATGCTCAGCCACTCCGGCTGATTGATGAGAAGCGATGTTCCCATTCCCAACGTTATAATAGCCGATGGCCAGGTAATGCCATACCATAGTCGCGAAGCCATCAGGTTCAGTTGCTTTAACAATATACTCTTTTCTGGTTCAGGCCTGGTGTGCGATTCAATGATATATACAAAAAGCCGCGGCATATAGAAAAGTCCGGCAAACCACGTAACGATAAAAATAATATGAACAGCTTTGAGATACAGGGACGTCATGAGTAAGTATATAATTATCCGAGCGTTATTTTATCGCCTACGTTTATTTCAGCGTGATTGGTTGCTACCAGGTTTTGTCCGAAATATACTTTGCTACTCCGTGTGCGATACGATGCCAGCGTCTTTAACGGTTCAGCACCTTTCTCGGCTGTATCCTGGTTTACCGTTGTCAGTACACAACGTGCACAAGGTTTAACCGCTATAAAACCATTATCGCCAATTTGAAAGTTCCGCCAGTGATCTTCTTCAAACGGTTCGCCCCCGGTAAAAACAAGATTCGGTCTGAAACGATTCATCGGCACCGGCTCTTTTAATCGCGTATTCAAATCATCCAATGAAGATTGCCCTATAATCAGGAATGGATATGCATCCGCAAGGCTTACCTGTTCATCGTTTACTTTATAAGCGGGGTCTACCGGGCGTTCATATTCTTCAGGAAAGAATACGAGTTTGCATTTCATACCCAGTCGCTCGCTGAACCATGCGCTATAGGTAGTATCTACTTCATGCGCCTGCACTATATTTTCCCATATCTGAACGGAGGCAGCCGGTTCATTAGGCTTCGGTATTGCTGGTATAGTGAGTGTATCATCATGATGGCGTACCGTAAGTGTACCATCGTGTACGGAAAGTTTGAACATCGCCATCTTCGGATATACACGCTGCGTCATAAATTTACCATTCTCATCAACCAGCATAAACCGTCTGTCATATAAAAGACCTTTTTCCATAACTTTGCTGGATGATAGACGTATTCCTCCCAATGATTTCACCGGGTAAATCCAGATTTCACTAAGTGTAAGATCCCTCATACGATATATCAGTATTTATGAATTAAGCAGGTATGGCAACTTCTTCAGCAGCAGCACTCTGGTACTTCGAAAGCGTAAATCTTTACCATATTCTTTGCCCGCACAAAGTAAAGAAGATGGGCGATAAGCACGAGTTTATCCGCTATAAAAAAGATGACTTTATTTATGTGCCGGAAGATGCAGCCTCCAATATTTACCTGATTGTGGATGGAAGGATCAAGATTGGGCATTACCTGGAGGATGGTAAAGAAGTGGTATCGTCAATTCTGACAACAGGCGAAATATTTGGTGAACTCGCGCTTGCCGGTGAAGATACCCGCAGAGATTTTGCCCAGGCGATGTGCGAAGCTGTAATATGCCCGCTAACCATTGGGGAGCTGCAGGAACTGATGTTCGAAAATAAAGACCTTAGCTTTAAGATCTTAAAACTGATAGGATTGCGGCTCATGAAGCTTGAACGCAAACTTGAACTGCTGGTATTTAAAGATGCCCGAACCCGCGTGATTGAATTTCTGAAAGATACCGCTGCCTGGAAAGGACAACGTGTAGGTTTTGAAACCATGATACCAACCAAGCTCACACATAAAGATATTGCATCGTTAACGGGGACATCGCGCCAAACCGTAACTACTATTTTAAACGAATTGAAAGAAAAGAACCTGATCAACTTCGATCGTAAAAAGATTCTCATTCGTGATATCGACAATTTGAAATAAAGCGCTCATTCATGACTGGCGTTATACACTATATTATAGCCCTGTCGTCTGCACGACATTATATACTTCTATAGATAGGTAGCTTTGATTGTAAATGCAACTGGCTATGAAAAGCTACAGTATATTGATTGTATTTCTGCTGACAACCCGTGTCGCGTACGCTCAGCAACGCACATCAGCCGATCAATTTATAGAAGCCGGTTTTACCGCAGCCCGCAAGCAGGGCACATTTACTGCAGCTTACCTCTATAGCCGGAACCTGGGCAAAAAGAAAAAAGTAACGGTAGGCTTAGGCGCCCGTGTAACAACCTATATTGGCCGCGATCAATACTATATCACCGCCCCGGCTAAACTTACTTCCGGCAGCACAGGCCCGGGAGTGTTGTTTAAAGAAAACATAAAGGCAAACATCGATACGTTCCATGTCCAATCACCACAGGTGAATGCGGTTAACCTGCTTATCAATCTCGGCTATCATTTTTCAGACAAAGTGTTTATTGGTTTTAGTATAGATGCCATTGGCTACTCTTTCGGCAGTAGCATTCGCGGAACCTATATCAACGGACAACAGCGTGCTCAGGAGCGAGCTGAAGTAACATCATTCAATATTCTACTCATCAGCGATAACGATAAAGGAAGTCTCAATTCCGAGTTGTACGCACGCTATGGCTTAAACGATCGCATCCGTCTCAAAGCTGGTGTCCAGTTTCTTTTTACAGAGTATACCACGCAGACAGATATTCAAAGCTCGCCCGAACCCAACGATCGCTTCCGCAGAAAATCTCTACTGGCCGGGTTTGGTGTAGCCTACAGGTTGTAGCATCATAAAAAATAAAGGCCTTAGTATGGCCGTTTCTTCGTATTTTGAGGGCAGGAAGAAAATTTTAGAAAAAAATAAATTTCACCTGTAACATCCCCATTCCCCTGCCGTCTTGCCTTTGAATTTCAACGGATGAACCTCGAATCATTTCAAACCCGGGTACTGCCAGTCAAGAACAAGCTCTTCCGCTTCGCACTAAAATTTGTGGGCAGCGAAGAAGAAGCTAAAGATGTAGTGCAGGAAGTATTTATCCGCGTGTGGAATGGTCGCGAACAAATGAATGAAGTACAGAACTGGGAGGCCTGGTGTATGCGCATCACCCGTAACCTTTCGCTGGATCGCATTCGCTCGATAAACCGGAAACAGACCCATCCGATTGAAGAAAGTTTTAATGTTCAACACGAAGCGTTAACGCCTCATGAATCAACCGAAATACATGAGAGTATGCAGCGAATCAATCAACTGATAGCATCGTTGCCTGAAAAGCAACGGCAGGTAATACACCTTCGGGATGTGGAAGGGTATAGTTACAACGAGATCTGCGAGATACTCGAACTGGACATGAACCAGGTAAAGGTTAACCTGTTCAGAGCCAGAAATGCAGTGCGCGAAAAACTGATGAAGATCAATGCTTATGGACTCTAACCGGATTGAAGAATTATTAAGTAAGTACTGGAACTGCGAGACTTCCCTCGAAGAAGAGCAGCAGCTACGCGAGTACTTTAAAGGTGGAGACATACCTGAGCAGTGGAGAGAAACTGCTGCCTTGTTCCGCTACTTTGAGGAAAATAAAAAAAAGACGCTGAACGATGTTGCGTTTGATGCTGCCGTCATACAAAATGTACAGCCGCAAAAGAAAGGTAAACTCGTAAAGCTCTTTTACAACTCCATGCGCATAGCGGCCGGTATAGCCGTACTCGTAATGGCCGTGTGGTTTGTACGCAAAGAAGTACGCGACACAACACCGCAGGAAGTAGTAGACACGTATGACGATCCACAGCTTGCATTCGAGGAAACGAAAAAAGCATTGCTCATGATCTCCAAAAGTTTTGGTACAGCAGAAAGTCAGGCTAAAAAACTGAACATGTTTAACGAAGCACAGGAAGAAATTCAAAAGAAAGACAAAGGGAAAAATTCAAAACTGTAAAAAGCAATCACACCTTCACGCAGGCACACTTTAAAATCCTAACAAAGAAAACATACTATATATGAAAAAGATATTGATGATTGCGTTGATGATGGTAGCTGTAAACGCAGTATTTGCACAGGATGCTATCTCTAAGTTCTTCACCAAATACCAGAGTGATGAATCATTTTCACAAGTAACGGTAAGCAGCAAAATGTTCAATCTGTTTACAAACATGGAAGTGGAAAGCAAAGAAGACCAGGAAGTGTTGAATGCGATCAGTAAGCTGAAGGGCTTGCGTATACTGGCGAAAGAAAATACATCGGATGCACGTGCATTATACAAAGAAGCCTTCGCGCTTATTCCTACCAAAGAGTTTGAAGAACTGATGTCGGTACGCGACAAGGATAAAGACATGAAATTCTATATCAAGGAAAGTGGCGGAAAGATCTCTGAACTGGTAATGATCATGGGGGGTACAGACGACTTTATGGTGATGAGTCTCTTTGGTGAAATCGACTTGAAGCAGGTTTCAAAGATCGGCAAGAAAATGAACGTTGACGGCTTGCAGAAGCTGGAGAAGATGAACGAAGGCGGCAAAAAGAATTAGTATATAATTTAATCAGGTCAGGTGGTATAACATCAAACTATATCGCCTGACTTTTTTCAAACCCGATGCAACGCCTGTTCCTCAAGTTGCATCTTATGAGCAAAGTAAAACCCCACGACTATGAAAAGTATATTTGCTCTCGTATTTACAATCGCTTCTCTTACAACCTTTGCGCAAAGCGAAAGCTTTCTAACCTTCAAGGAAAGTCTTGATGATGCTGAAGATGTAGTATCCTTCAAGGTTGGCGGATTTGTGTTGCGCACAGCCCTGTGGCTCTCTGGTGAATCAGACTTTAAAGAAGAATTTGGTGAAGTGCAGAGTGTGCGTTTTATGGTAGTGCCGATGGAAGAACTCGACAAGCGCAACCTCAAGGTGAGCGGCTTCAAAAGAGTATTACGCAACGATCATTTTGAAGAAATGGTTTCGGCCAGCGAAGAAGGCGATCGCATTACGGTATATATGCAGGAACGTGGCAAGAACAAGAATCTTTACTTTGTGTTGATTGAAGGTGAAGATGAAATAGCAGCAATTGAAATAAAGGGCTATCTTGATCCTAAGAAGTTAATCGAATCAAACTCCAAAGAAAAACTAACCAGTCTATAACCCCATGCGATTTATACTTGGCATCCTGCTGTTGGCAGCCGTAACAATGGCTCACGCACAAAGTGCAACCACCGAAGCTTTACAAAAGAAATATAGCGACAACTCACGCGCGTTCTTCTTCTACAATAACACTCTTCGCATGCTTAACCAAAGCGAAGACAAAGAACTGGATGCTTTGATTAAAGACATTGAGAAACTGAAATTTCTCATGATTGACAAGCGCTCAAAATTTGCAGATGGTGACTATAAAAAAATTGTCAAAGACTATAAAGGCGAATCTTTTGAAGAAGCCATGAGCAGCCGCTACCAGGGTAAGAACTTTGATATTTTCATAAAAGAAAAAAATGGTGACACCAAGGGAATGCTGGTGCTCATCAACGATTCTACAAATCTGTTTGTACTGGATATTGTAGGCAAAATAGCCTTGGATAAAATTACCAAGCTTTATTCAACGATGAACGAAAGCAGTGATCTGGGAGAAAGGATCAAAAGATTTACGAGCAACGAGAACAAGTAATGTAATTCTCTTGTAAATTTTACTACTCATTCGTAAAACTATATCTAGCTTGGAAGCAGTTCTCTCTATTAAAAATCTCACAAAGCACTTTGGTCGGATCAAAGCTGTGAACAACGTGTCGCTGGAAGTTAAAGCCGGACAGGTCTTTGGTATGCTGGGGCCCAATGGTAGTGGCAAGACTACAACGCTGGGTATGCTCATGGGTGTAGTAAATCCCACAGCGGGCGAGTTTACCTGGTTTGGTGAACAGCCTACACATGAAATTAGGAAGAAGATCGGGGCGGTATTAGAGCATCCTATATTTTATCCTTACCTGAGCGGACAAAAAAATCTGGAGCTTAACGCGATGATCAAGCAATGTCCGGAAGCCAACATACCAAAAGTGCTGGAACTGGTAGAGTTAAGCGAACGCAAAGACGACAAGTACAGAACCTATTCGCTTGGTATGAAGCAGCGCTTGGCTATAGCATCTGCGCTGTTAAACGACCCGACTGTACTAATACTCGATGAACCCACCAACGGGCTTGATCCGATGGGTATAGCCGAGATCCGTGAGCTCATTAAAAAGATTGCTGCCAACGGCAAGACTATCATTTTAGCAAGTCACTTGCTGGACGAAGTACAAAAAGTATGTACACATTTTGCCGTACTAAAACGCGGTACCCTGGTACATATAGGGCCGGTGGGCGATGTCGGTAAAGGTGAAGAGACCGTAGAAGTATCGGCTGAAGTAGAAAACCTGAATGAACTGTTGCTGGCATTTGCCGGAACATCTTCTATCGATCGTGAAAATGGAAGTTATCATGTAGTGATGCGCGAAGGCTTTCACAGCAAAGACCTGAACAAGTTCCTGTTCGAGAAAGGTGTTGTTGCCTCGCACCTGCTAACCAAAAAGAAAACACTCGAGAAACAATTCATCGAGATATTGGCAAGCTCCTGATCGTAGATCACACTGGTTTATTTTACTTCTCACGCATCCGGTATAACAGTATGAACATGTTGCATCTCCTCAAAATAGATCTTAAAAAAATGACCAGTTACCGTACCTTCTGGGTAATTGGCGGACTATACTTTATAACGCTTGGACTAGGCGCAGCCAGCGGTATGGAGTTTTTGAAATGGCTCGCGCGCACATTCGAAGACTTTGGTACAAACCTGAATATTAACCGCATTCCGCTCTATCACTTTCCGGATGTATGGATGAACCTGATCTGGTGTGCCGGTCTGTTAAAGATTGTATTGGCTGTGCTTATCGTCATCTCCATCACCAACGAATATACCTATAGAACATTACGACAGAATGTAATTGACGGATTGAGTCGTGCTGAATTTTTATTGTCCAAGATCCTCACCAACGTTATGCTCAGCGCCATTAGTGTTGTAATGATATTTGTGATCGGTCTTTTAACAGGTATGATCTATAGTCCATCGCTTGATTGGGACAAAATGATTACGGATACCGAATTCTTCCCGGCTTACTTTCTTGAACTGTTTTGCTTTTTATCTTTTGCATTGATGCTGGGTATATTGATTCAGCGCGCAGGACTTACTATTATTATACTGCTGCTCTTCCCGGCAATCGAGTCTATCATTGCAGCAAAGGTTGATAACTATGTGCCTTCGTTAATACCGTATTTTCCGATGCGCTCCATCTGGTATCTTATACCCTGGCCCTTCCCGCGTTATGCCTTCCAGGAAATACAAGACTATATAAAATGGGGATCAGTGGCAATCGTAGTGGCATGGACGGTAATCTTCAATTATGTAAGTTACCTGAAACTAAAACGCGCAGACATCTGATCGCAGGCTGTATAGATTTGGTTTGAGAATTCATTAATTTAAATTCTCAAACCCAACTATATGTCACATTATTCACGCAGAGATTTTATAGCACGACTAGGTCTCGGAGCTACTACGTTATTAACCGCGCCCTCCATTATTTCCAATGCAGGGGCTATGCCGCAAGACAAGAAAATTTCCATTGCTCTGGTAGGGCTTGGTTACTACAGCGAATTTCAACTGGCACCTGCTATACTTAAATCCCAATACTGCAGGCTCGGTGGTATAGTTACCGGTACTCCGGCAAAAGCAGAGAAGTGGAAGAAACAATACAACCTCTCCGACAAAAGTATATATACTTATGAAACGTTTGATCGCATTGCCAGCAACAAAGATATAGATGTAGTATATGTAGTGTTACCAAACTCCATGCACCACGAGTTTGTGATCAGAGCTGCCAAAGCTGGCAAACATGTTATCTGCGAAAAGCCCATGGCCGTATCCGTAAAGGAAGCGGAAGAGATGATTGCAGCTTGCAAAAAAGCAAACGTGAAACTTTCTGTAGGGTACCGTTTACATTTTGAACCGTTCAACCAGGAGGCCGCGCGCTTCGGACAAAAGCAGGAGTTCGGTAAAGTAAAGATGGTAGAGTCTTCTTTCGGTTTCAAGATTGGCGACCCGACTCAATGGCGTTTAAAGAAAGCACTTGCCGGTGGCGGTGCCATGATGGACGTGGGCATTTACGCCATACAGGCATCCCGTTATTCTACAGGCGAAGAACCAATCGCAGTAACGGCACAGGAATTCAAAACTGATCCCATTAAATTCAAAGATGTGGATGAGACTATATTTTGGCAACTCGAATTTCCAAGCGGTGCTGTTGCTTCTTCCATAACCAGCTATGCATCTTACATCGAGCGCTTGTTTATATCGGCAGAAAATGGATGGCTTGAATTGAACCCGGCTTATGGTTATGGACCACTGGCAGGTAAAACACATCAGGGCCCGCTCAATTTACCCATCGTTAATCATCAGGCCGCACAGATGGATGACTTCGCGAAATGTATACAGGAAAACCGCGAGTCGAGTGTTAGCGGAGCGGAGGGGTTAAAAGATCTGAAAATTATCGAAGCGATCTACCGTTCTATTCAAACCGGTGGAAAAGTGAAAATCTAGATTGATGTTGATGCATGAAACTGCAATCGCTTTTGAGACAATAATTTCTGCAAACGTTTTAAATTGAAAGTATAGTAATAAAATTACATGAACGGTTGATCACCGCAACGTTTCATTAATTTTGTCGTGTATATAAAACAAGAATTAAGACTCTTACAGAATTATGAATACGATTCAACTTTTAGGATTGTTCGCTGGTGGTTGTACAACGATCGCTTTTTTGCCACAGGTTATTAAAACGTGGAAATCACGTTCGGCAAAAGATCTTTCGCTGAGTATGTTCTCTATTTTTTGTCTGGGCGTTGCCATGTGGCTTGTATACGGCATCATGGTGCAGGATATTCCGGTAATTGCCGCCAATATGCTTACACTGATGCTTGCATCAACACTGCTATATTTCAAACTCCGCTTTAAAGAGTAACAGCATCCCAGCGCGTTCTTTTGTAAGAACGCAGCAATAGAAATAGTATACCTATTTGCACGGGGATTATCCCCAATTGAATACTCGGCCTTTTGGACAGTAAATAATGCCCGAAGCCGAGTATTCCTATTATAAGGAAGGAGATTACAGCGCGTGCGATGTTCCCCGACTGACTGCGAACATTTGGTGCCATTGAAAAGGGCAGATGTCGTTTATTAATCAACGCGAGAATCAGCAACATGATGGCGTTGTTAAAGAGACCGAACACTATATCATCCGCTGCGCGCACTCCCCAGATAGCCAGTATCAGAATACTTATACCGATATAGCCGGGTATAAACAAACGTACAAATATAGCCTTCAGTGTTCCTGAAAGAATTTCTCCCGGCTTATCGACAGGTGTTGAAAAATAAACCCAGCTTGCCTTGAAGTCATCCGAATACGGAATTTCGTGCAACGCTACCTGCAGCACCATAAACGAAAGGTATATCAGCATGATGTGATACTCCGTGTTGGGCAAATTATGCCAGGTAGCAACAATGTCTTTTTTGCCCTGCATCATAAAGATCAACCCGAAGATGAGTATATACCCGAACGAAGGATATATCTTGAGTTTGATCTTCCGGTCACGTCCCAGAATTTTGTAGATTACATCAAACGCTCCCTGCTCAAGCGGATTGTTGGTAATGCGTGATGACAACCGTTCCATAAAACTTTCCTTTTCCTTCTTTTCTTTCTCAACCGTTTCAATACCTGCTCCCATAGAACCCAGCTTCCTGCTGAATATAGGAGAGAGATATTTATTCACCACGTATGCACCGGCTATGGGCAGAACAAGTGCACAAAAGACCAATGCTATATGTGCGCCATCGTAAAGGTGAAAGTGAATGGATTCAAGCGCACCCGCCATCCATACCGGGGGCAACAGAAAATGCCACCATTGAATTTCAAAAACATAGCTTTCGATGTCCATGCGTTCCATAAAACGCGGAAGGATCTGGTAGCCTCCCATAATGAGTACGGCCATCACTATCTGAAAATAGTTAATGATATTCTTCAGCTTCTCTTCACTCGCAAACTGCATAATGAGCAGATATAGCGTATTGGTAAGAAACACCGCGGTGAGAATAGCCAACACAGTAGCTACCAGAAAGCACAGAAACAAAACAACGCCATACTTGATAATGATAACGACAGCTGGCAAAAAGGAGAGTCCTATACCAAGCTGTCCCAGGTATAAAAGTATATGTGTAAGTCGCGCAGCAAAAAGCGTTTGTCCGTTTACCGGCCGCGGAAGGATAATGGTATTATCGCTGGTATCTAACAATATTGATGAGAAATCGGTGATCAGCGTCATCGCGATCATCACAATGATATAGCTGAAGAAGACGATCAGCGAGAGTATAAACGAAGGAATGAAATAGAGCGCCAGTGCAACGAATATTCCGAACAGGCAATATACCAGCAGTGTCATAACAAAAGCATTCTGCGGTTCCTTGTTCGTCTTCCGGTTATACGAAACGATCTGCCGCCTGCTGTCCATCATAAGCTTGATGTCAACAATCGCGCGAAGCTGCTCAAAGTCAACGCCAAGCCGCAGATACAACCAACGGAAAAGATCCAGGAACTTGAGGAGGGTAGTATTCATATTCGTTTATGCAGAATGTGAAGAAATATATATACCTGGTTAGTTCTCCAGGATGTTAATGAACTGACCTGCCGCGCTGCTGTGCTCCTTGTTGCCGGTTAGCTCGGTAAATATAGTTTCAAGCGATCCTTTGGCTTGCGTGTTCAGTTCTTCAAATGTACCGTTGGCAATCATCTCACCTTTATTGATGATCATGATGCGGTCCGATATTTTTTCAACCACATCCATCAGGTGCGAACTGTAAAATATAGTCTTGCCGCTGCGTTTTAGTTGTGTGAGAATTTCCTTTACCAGAATCACCGCGTTTGCATCCAGTCCGGAGAGTGGTTCGTCCAGAAATAATATAGTGGGGTTGTGAATCATGCCCGCGATCAGTAATACCTTTTGCCGCATACCTTTTGAAAAAGTAGTCATGCGTGAATCAGTATAATTGCCGAGATCAAAAACATGTAGAAGCTCTTTTGCTTTTTTGTCAACAACACCACGTTCCATTTTATAAAGCTGTCCTACAAAATGAAGATACTCAATCGGTGTAAGCGTATCATATAGCGCTGCATTCTCTGGTATATACCCGATCTTTCTTTTTACTTCAAGCGCATCCTTGCGAATGTCCAGTCCCAACACAAATGCATCGCCATTGTAATCAGGAATAATACCCGTCAGAATTTTGATGGTTGTACTTTTGCCTGCTCCGTTCGGACCAATATACCCGATGATCTCACCGGCATGTACCGTCAGGTTAATATTTTTCAAAACCGGAACCTCGTAGGTCTTGGAAAGATTGGTAGTGGTGATTACGGGAGATAGGGTTTCCATATGAAGTGATAGATAATACAAGTATAATAATATTGTCTCACAAAGCCGTTTGTTCAAAGGCATTCGTATGTTAAAAATTGTGACAGACACACTTAAGCAAGCGCATGGTTGACCTTGCTTCAATCAGCTTCGTCAAGGTACCGCCAACGCCAGGAAGCCAATCTTACAACACAACAATTTTACAGCTATAACGAATATTGACCTTCGGTATATTTAAACAGCACGGGATATATTCTGCGGTTCTATTTTAGGATATAACTATAACCCAACCCCTGATTACAAGTGAAAAATTTCCGATCTCAGATTGGTATGCTGCTGCTGGCAACAGCGTTGTTTGCCTGCGAAAAGAAAACCAAGTCAACTGCGTCCGCGAAGGCCGATGTAGAGTCCTGGATTACAACAGGCGATAAATCTGCCCTGTTAAAGAAGGAAGCAGGAATCCGGTTCGGTACCGTGGCGGATAGCCTCCCCGTTATAGACGTTGATACTACGCAAAGGTATCAGACCATCGATGGTTTTGGCTACTCACTAACCGGTGGCAGCGCGTACCACATTAACCAGAAATTAACCGCACCACAACGCGAAGCACTCCTCCAAGAGTTATTCCTGACGCATGGCAATACTATAGGTATAAGCTATCTGCGCGTAAGTATAGGAGCGTCTGACCTGGATGATCATGTGTTTTCGTATGCCGACCTGCCCGCAGGAAAAACTGATAAAGCGCTTGAAACCTTCAGCATTGCAGAAGACAAGAAGAATCTCGTTCCGGTTCTGAAGGAAATTCTGAAACTCAATCCGGATATAAAGATTATGGGAAGCCCATGGTCGCCACCGGTATGGATGAAAACCAACAACAGTCCGAAAGGCGGAAGTCTCAAACCGGAGTTTTACGAGACGTATACTAATTACTTTGTGAAGTATATTCAGGCTATGGCCGCGGAAGGTATCACGATTGATGCCATTACTTTGCAAAATGAACCGGAGCATCCCGGCAACAAACCAAGCATGTTGATGACAGCTGGGGAGCAGGCATTATTTGTAAAAAAACATTTGGGACCTGCATTTGAGAATGCTGGTATTAAAACAAAAATTGTGGTGTACGATCACAACTGCGATCATCCGGAGTATCCTATAAAAGTTTTGAATGATGCTGATGCAAAGAAGTATATTGATGGTTCAGCGTTTCATTTATACCTGGGTGAGATCAGCGCACTATCAAAAGTACACGAAGCGCACCCGGATAAAAATATATACTTCACCGAGCAATGGACATCTCCGAAAGGTTCGTTTGATGGCGACCTGCGCTGGCATACAAAAGAATTGATCATTGGTGCTACCCGAAACTGGAGTCGCACCGTATTGGAATGGAACCTGGCGGCCGATGCCGAATTCAATCCGCATACCGATGAAGGCGGATGTACCATGTGCATGGGCGCGTTAACCATTGGCGATTCGGTTACTCGCAATGTATCATATTATATCATCGCGCAGGCATCCAAGTTTGTGCGTCCAGGCTCTGTTCGTATAGCATCCAATATTGTTGATACGCTGCATAATGTGGCGTTTATAACACCCGAAGGAAAGAAGGTCTTGATCGTTGTAAATGATAGCGATATACCCAAACAATTTGCTGTAAAAGTTCATGGTAGAAATTTTCAAGCCGGCTTGGCGGCAAGCTCGGTTGGTACGTTTGTCTGGTAAATACTATATAGGTATATACCGACTGCATACGTTCAGATATTAATCCTCAATAAATTTTAGTCTGTTCCCCGCGTTGTAAACGATGCGGGGATTTTTTATTTATAGTCATTCGGTATTCTGTCTTCGTATGTGAGGAGTGCTTCGTATGGATCGCCCTCCAGGTTTAATGCCTTTGCAAATGCAGGTTCTGTTTTAAGTCCAGCTTGTTTTAAATGTAATACTTGTTGTCGCAGTGGTTCGCCATGCTCTTCCAGTAAAAAATATTCTACCCGCAGGTGCCGATAAGCATATTGATTATGAACCGGAACAGGTTGCGCGAAGATCTCAAACAAAAAATCATGATGATGGAACCTTCCTATAGCAGAAGGTGTTTCTCGAATATTCTTGACGCAACTCTCAAATCCGGTATACATGCCGAACGCTTGTGCGATATACTTCTCAAATTGTGTCAAATCTTCAGCATAACAAATAATGTCCAGATCGCTGGTGGGCAGGTATAGATTGAGCGGCAATGTTCCTGTCAGTATAGCATCAAAGGCTTTTAAATTCACCAGTGCATTCGTATCCGTTAAAATTTTCCAGCCTTGTTGCTGCATTCGTGAACCGTTCTGCAGGTAATCTATGTTTTTGAAATCAGGTAGCATTTGGATTTCAATATAGCCAATTTGTCTAATGCGGTGTCGTTTTGGCTGATGCGATAAATTGGTATAGCGATTGAGTAACACAAGACCAAGAAGGGAGATATAACAAATGGAAAAGAAATTTCAGGATTTATTAACTTCTGTGGATGTTTTGAATACGTTGCATGGAGGTATCAGCGAACCGGTTTTAACAACTCGTCAGCAGGCCTATGGCCGCGAGATTCACGTTCGTGTTCCAGGCATCAGTAAAGATTCCATGCAAGTAGAAATCCACAACAACGTGCTCTCGGTTTTTTATCTTATTCCGATCGACTCAACAGGTAAGCAAATCAATATGCCCGTAGTAGTATATAATAAGACTATACCTTATTTCATCGACATCAGTGCTATCAAGGCAGTCTTTGAAGAAAATGAATTGGTAGTTCAGTTACCATACAATGAATTATCGAGCGGGTATAACCGAAAGATACAGATAGGCGAAGAGTAACAGAAGTTAAGTGGTTTTTTGAGATGAGTCGTCTGCGAAAGCAGGCGACTTTTTTTTATGCTATATTGCTATATATAGTTGCCTCTGAACATTTTTCAGCGCTTCACGTGTGCAATACGCCTGGTAAGGCAGCGCGAAAACGGGGGCGACAAGTTTAGTAAGCTGGTTGCCCGGTTCTGAAAATGTATGGATCTTAAAGATCAGTTGTTCTTTATCGGTTTGTTCAAAAGTAAAGGTTGATATACCTCGTTCGGCATGGCCGTGTAAAGTTTCGTAACTGAATCCCGTTCGCGTTGCTTCACGAATGATCGAATGAATGCGCACACCGAAAATCAGTTTTAGCGATATGCCTTTGATAGGTGGAATATATACCTGCTGTAAAATGGTATCACCTGTTTGCATGCTTCTTCCTTCCATGTCCCACTGCGTTCTGCATGACATGATGTACTCCGGAAATATTCTATACCGGAATAATATATCCGTGTTCACATCTTTGATTGATCGCGTACCCAGCCCGATCGCTGTTACCTGCTCGCGAAGCCTTTGTCGGCTATAGGGCATAACCGGAAAGGCTATGAACTTCTGCAGATGCTTGTCAAAATTAACTTGTTGATCCGTCAGGTATAGTTGCATAGATGTAGACTACCTCCTGGTATAAACCTTCGAAAACTGGAGCAGCAATATATAGCCCAGTAGCAGAAAAGTAGAAAATAAAATCGTTACACCGTAAGTATGCGGGTGCGACAACGGGTTCAGTATTCGTGCTGTTATATCGTTGATCAATTCAGTCGGGGCAGAAACAACATCCCAGCTGTTCCAGCGCAGGTAGCGGCCCAGGTATATACCGAAGCCGGCCAGTAGTAAACTGCCGATAGAAATAATCCAGCCCACCGCTGCATGAAACCGATTTGTGAATACGGTTTGAATATCCATTACCGAAGCAAAGCCGAGCATGAGTCCATTCCACGCGAAGAAAAGAATCAATGCCAGGTCATACCAGTACGGAACACCGGCCCGCGGGCGAAGGTGAAAGAGATCGGTTAATATATAGGGGGCATTCGGGAAGAAACATAACCATACAGCAAACGGAATCCAAAGCCAGAAGGCACGCTTTACCTTGTGATGATATAATACCAGCAGCGTGCTGATGATATAGGGAATAAGCGCGAGAAATATATTCCATACTAAAAATACAAATGTTACCCGGGAGGTATATTGTACGCGAAAAGCCACCAGGGTTACGCACAGTATGGTAGTAAGTGAAAAGATAAGAAGAATAGGAAGCCTGTTCGTTTCCTTAAGGCGGGTGATGATGCCGAACATAGATCAGGAGTTTATTATTTCCTGTTCACGGAAAACAATACAACCAGGTTTAGCTATTGGACGGCAATTTTGTACGGGTAAACCTGATAATTGGAATTTAAGAAGTAAGAAGTTTCTTTCAGATGTGAACTGTATTTCTTCTCGCTTCTTACTTCTAACAAATCACCCTGGTAATTTCTCCATCAGTCCCTCGAGCATCGTAAGTAGCCCGGTAATTTGTCCGCTTGATTTTTTCTTCAGTTCGTCCAGTACGAGCGAGGAGATCAGCTTGGGCCAGAACAACGGAGACTCTACATCGCCACCTTTCTTTTCGATGGCCTGAATTTGTTCCGCCAAGGCTATGCGCAATGCTTCGGGAACAGCTTCATCCTGCGAAAGCACTTTGAGCTTTTGTAAGCCTTGTTGTATGCGGTTCGCCTGAAGATCGGCAATAGCATCAGTTAACTGGTACGGCCAATGTATACCCGTCTCATTGGCAAAGCCTGCCCAGTAGAACTTGGACTGGTTGAAATCTTTTTCGTAGGCTTTCGCGAGACCGAGTAACATATAAAACACCGTAGCCTCATATTGAATTTCTGATTTTGATTTTCTCAATTGGCTTTTGGCCAGTTGAGATTCTTCGCGCGCCAGTGTATCCCAGCCTTGCTCATACATAGCAATGGAACGTAACGATTGTGCGAGGTAGCGAACATCGTCATCTGTACTTTCCTGTGCCAGGTCGGCTTCGGCAAAAGCCATCGCAGGTTTCTTGGAGATTGTCCAAAGGTAGCCTAACAGAAGATGTGCATACTCGGTTTTAACAGGTGTTATAGAATCCGGCAGTTCGTGATTATATAGTTTTACGGCCGGTCCTACTGCCGCTGACGATGCGGCCTTATAAGTTTTATAGGTAAAACTTGAGGTTGTTTCTTCGTAGAGCTCGCGTTCAGTCTTTTCTTTGGAACAGCCAATTGCAAACAACAGCAACGAAAGAAGTATAAATCTGCTTTTCAAGGTATACTATATTTAAGATTGAGGTTAGGAATGGAACGCGTTGAAATCTATTGAACGCGCTTATAAGTAACTTGTGATTTCAGCGGATCGGCACTATCAGACGCGAGGCCGATGGTATTGTCATCAATGAACTCAACTTTAAATTCCTGCGAGGTAGATAATCCGTAGAGTGAAAAAAGATCGCGGGCAATTTTCTTTTCCGTTATTCTGAACTGATAGCTGGATGAACGTTTTATCTCGGATACCCATACATCGTTCGAGTCAGCAAACATCTTTATAAACTTGTTATCGTTTAACTTGATCAGTCGCCCGGTAAACTTGTCTTCCTTTCTTTCTATTTTTATCTGCATCCCCTCAAACATGCCTCTTCCTTTCAGCTCCCAAACACCTACAAACTTGTCATCTGGTACGTGCGTGTCGTTCAGGCAACTCAGGCATAGTGACAGAAGGGCAATGCATAAAAACTTTGTCTTCATGAAGCGGATGTATTGTATGATAATTATGTAAATATAGGGGTATGTATTTCTTCCCGGCAACAAGAGATTTCTTTTTACAATAAATTTCCGATTTTAACATGATATAACCGCACCAATCCACTACCATAATCTATGAACACACTGATCTGTAGTCTATTCTCCACCATCGTATTCCCGGTATTAATTTTTGCACAGTCGGCACCGCAGCAAGTAGTCCATGCTCAAATGCAGGAAGTGACCGTTTTTCTGAATGGCGCAGAGATCATCAGCAACGAGAAAGTGCAGGTAAAGAAAGGAAGATCGGTTGTGGTCTTCAAAGGACTTTCTCCCTATACCAACAGCAAGAGTGTACAGGTATCTGCAGAACATGTAACGCTGCTTTCGGTCTCAACAGAAGATGCATCAGAAGACAATGATGTTCGCATCCAAACGATACGCGATTCCATCACCGTAGTGACTGATAAGATCGAACTGATCCAAAACCAGGTAGATGCCTTGCAGTTCGAGAAAAAAATGTTAACAGAAAATCAACGTCTTGGAGGAACTCAGAGCGGAGTACCGTTGGCTGAACTGACGCGAGCTGCTGATTTTTTCAGAGAGCGGATACTGAAGATCAACAATGCCCTGACAGAACTTAACCGAAAAAGCAAAGTGTTCGATCTTCGATTGAAAGCTTTGGAAGCGCGGTATAAATCGGTAAGTGAAACTATAAATACAGCGCGTAGGCAAGTGGTTGTAACCGTAGCTTCTGATAAAGACCAGACTGTAAATTTTACATTTCGTTACCAGGTAACGGAAGCAGGCTGGATTGCTTCATATGATCTTATCGCTACTGATATAAATAAACCTGTTATACTAAAGTATAAAGCGCAGGTATATAATAATACGGCTGTTGACTGGAAGGATGCTAAACTAACCTTGTCAACCAGCGATCCTTCCCTTGCTGCTTCCCGTCCGTACCTGACAGCCTGGACATTGAACTATGCTTCTAACGCAAACGAAGGTTTACTTCAGAACCGGGTGGCACAGATAAACTATTATGAGTTTGCCGATACAACGGCAGCATACGTTGAAGATATAGAGACAGAAGAATTAAGTACATCATTCCCGATTGAACAACGGCAGTCTGTTTTGGCCAATGGAGAATACCATCAGCTTGACTTGATGGATGAGACATTGAATGCTTCCTTTGAATACCTGGCTATCCCAAAAGTTGACCTGAGTGCGTTTCTGATTGCCAAAGTTACAGGCTGGGAGAAGTTGAACCTGATCAGCGGCATAGCCAATGTATACTTTGGAAATACCTATATAGGTGAATCGCAGATCGATACACGTTTCATGAGTGATACGCTGGAGCTTTCGCTGGGACGCGATAACCAGATATTGATTGGCCGCGCGAAAATAGAAGACAAGGCTTCTACTAAGTTTATTGGCTCAAAACGTGATGAATCGTTTGTGTACGAGATCCAGGTAAAGAACAATCGCAAGACACCAATTAGTATAAAGATACAGGACCAGATTCCCGTTTCGCAGGAGAGTGATATCATTGTAGAAACATCTAATCTCTCCGGAGCAGAACTTGACAAACCTTCCGGACGATTGCAATGGATTCGGAATATACAGGCTGGCGAAGTTGTAAAGTATACAGTGTCTTTTTCCGTAAAGTATCCTAAAAACAAAACAGTCGACATTCGCAAGCAACGTGTGATTCGGACACCGCGATTCAGGCACTGATACCAGAGCGCTGATATATAGATATACTTTGGAGTATAGATAGATGTATAAACTCGTATTAGGAGTAAGAAGCCAGGAGTAAGAAGTAAGAAGATCATCAAGACCCAATTCTTACTTCTTGATTCTTATTCCACTCCTGTTTCAACATCAATAAACGAGCAAGCCGCACCTGTTGTATTCTCAACGATTTAGTTATTGTGATGTAGTATTGATGTAGTCGATTTCTTTCTGCTGAGACAGTTTTGATGTAGTCGGTTAATTGACTTGGCTATCCTGATTTAGCCACTTTTGGGTTAACACAATCGTTTGTGTTCGAAGTTCAACCAGTAAACCCAAAACGTATGAACAACAATTACAGAACCATGCACCTGAAAAAGGTGTGGCTACTTTTAATCTGTTGCCTCGCTTCGGCAACACTATATGCACAGACCCTTGTCTGGGAAGATAACTTTGATGGACCTTCTATTGACGGAAACAAATGGACTTTTGATTTTGGCGATGGCTGTGAACGAGGCTTGTGTGGCTGGGGCAATAGTGAGTTGCAATACTATACCAGTCGTACCGACAATGCACGTATTGAAAATGGTAATCTTGTTATAGAAGCCAAACGTGAAAATTTCCAGACACGTGAATTTACATCGGCACGTCTCAAGAGTGAAGGTCGCATGCATTTCAAGTATGGAACACTCGAAGCTCGTATTAAAGTACCTAACCTTGCCAACGGTTTGTGGCCGGCATACTGGATGCTTGGTACTACCGGTAACTGGCCCGCCAATGGTGAGATTGATATGATGGAGATGGGCTCTGCTGCCGCTATAGCAGCCGGTGTTACCAACCGCAGAGCGGGTGCTGCCGTGCATTGGGATTACCAGGGATCGCAAGCTGATTTTGGTGAAGACTATACCAGTGCTACCGATCTCACGAGTGGCTACCATATATATAGACTTACGTGGGACTCGCAATTCATTCGTGTCTTCATTGATAACATTGAGTTCTTTGACTTTGCTATATCCGATATAGCGGGTGGCTCACTGGAGGAATTTCATATACCGCATTATCTTATACTCAACCTGGCAGTAGGAGGTACCTATACCGGTGTTATGTCGGCATCAGCTATAACCGCACCACTTCCCGGCAAAATGGAGATAGACTATATACGCTTATACCAGAACAGCGGCAGTACGCTATACCTCGGTAGTGCCAATGCTCAGTCCGGAACCTTTGGTGTATATACCGAGACTACTCCGGTTAATAACCAGTTAACATATGGGGTAGACGCCAATTTATACCTTTGGAATAACCTCACTCCGATAACAGCAACTCCATATGAAGGCAGCCAGGTAATGGCGTATCGTGCCAATGCCGGTGCATGGTTCGGAATGGGTGTAGCCACGGATTACAAGAACATGAGCAGCTTTGCCGGTGGTTATTTGAAATTTCACATGAAGACATCTTCGACTGCTACATTTAAAGTCGGTATCAGTACGGCCTTTGGTGATAGCTGGATCGACTTTGTTAATGGCGGGCAACAATATGGATTGGTGCGCGATGGCAGCTGGCGCGAAGTATCCATACCCTTCAGTGCTTTCTACAACCTTGATCTGTACTCTGTCAAACAAATGTTTATGGTAGTGGCAGATCCGCCTGCTGCCAACGTAGAGATCTTTATCGATAATATATACTATAGCGGGGGCGCTGTTACCAATACACCGCCTACAGTTTCGGTCACATCGCCAACAACAGGCGCAAGCTTCACACAAGGACAATCAATCACTATAAATGCAACCGCAGCCGATGCCAACGGTTCGGTAAGTAAAGTAGAATTCTATGCCGATGGTATAAAGCTTGGCGAAGACACATCGTCACCCTATACTTATACATGGTCAGGTGCAACAGCGGGTACAAAAGTACTTACAGCAAAAGCAACCGACAATGGTAATGCATCTACTACCTCGTCATCTGTTTCTGTTACAGTTAATGCGACAGCAACAAACCTGGCGTTGAATAAAGCGGTTACGGTATCATCAAGCGAAAACGCAACACTTACCGGACCGGCAGCAGTAGATGGCAATACGGGTACACGTTGGTCGAGTGCATTTAGTGATCCGCAGTGGCTATATGTTGATCTCGGAGCTACCTATAACATCAACCGTGTAAAAATTACCTGGGAAGCTGCATACGGTAAAGATTACCAGGTGCAGGTATCTGCCAACGCTTCGTCATGGACAACGATAAAGCCGGTTACGAATAATACAGCATTGGTTAATGATCATACCGGGTTAAGTGGCAGCGGACGTTATGTTCGTATCAACGGTACAGCACGCGGTACAGTATATGGTTATTCTATATATGAGCTTGAAGTATACGGAACGCCAGGCACCAGCAGCACGGTATGTACCGGTACCGTAGCCAACGGTGATTATAGTTATGAAGTATCTACATCCGGAGGCACCGTGAACTGGAAATTTATACCCCTTGCACCGATCCAGGGAAGTACACTTTCCATCATTTATATAAAAGTGGGCAGTGGAGGTTATGCCGGTTACGCCATGACACAGTCGGGGAGCAACTTTACATTTTCACAGGCACAGAGTAATGGCAGTGCCCTTACATTTTATTTTACCTATCGAGTAGGCAATACTACGGCTGAGCGAAATTCAAGCGCCACACCGCATAGCTATACCGTTGGCACGACATGCTCCGGAGCGAGAAGCGCAGCACCGGAGGTATTCGCAGCAGAACAGGAAGCTCCAATTGAAATATTCCCGAACCCGGTGAAGCATGAGCTGCGTGTGAAAGGTATAAGTGAAGCGCCTGTCAGGATTACAGATATAGCCGGTAAGGAAATATTAAATGGTGAGCTGAAGGCGGGCGCGCTTGAGGTATCGTCATTACCAGCCGGTATATATATAGCGGTGATTCGCAGCAAACGCGGCATGGCTGTAAAGAGATTTTTGAAACAGTAACGCTCGTTGTTTGTTAAATAAAAAGAGTAAGAAGGTACGTCTTCTTACTCTTTTTATTTTAGGTATTTCAAACTTTTATGAAAACGCTGTGACTCAGAGCGCGCCCTTGACCATAGAACTAAATTGGAAACGGAATTGTATTATTGCAATACCATACGCAGAGTTTAAAACACGAATCATGCACACATTACGAAAAATTGGTTTTGCAATACTTACCGCAATGGTCCTGCTGCCATCAGCTTATGGTCAGGATAAGGAGAAACTTTCCATTGATGAGTTCGAGGTAAAGCTTCAACAAACCCCTGAGAGTCAGTTGGTGGATGTGCGAAGTCCGGAAGAGTTCAGGAAGAATCATGTGAAAGGTGCGTTGAACGTTAACATCAACAGCGCTGAATTTGAGAAACAGGTAGCTGCACTGGATAAGACAAGGCCGGTAATGGTATACTGTCTCTCTGGCGGAAGAAGTGCCAAGGCTGCAGAATATATGCGCAAGCAGGGTTTTAAAGTATATGAGATGGAAGGCGGCATGATGCAATGGACTGCACAGAATAAACCGTTTGAAGCCAGCGAGAAATCTTTGCCGGGTATGTCGGTAGCGGACTTCGAGAAGAATATAGATACAGATAAAATTGTGCTGGTAGACTTCTATGCGAAGTGGTGCGCTCCTTGTAAAAAGATGGCGCCATGGCTGCAAGAGTTGGTAACACAATACCCGGATAAGGTAACGCTACTTAAGATCAATGTAGATGAAAATACCGAGCTGGTAAAAAAGATGAAAGTAGACACGTTGCCAACGATATTGCTTTATAAAAACGGAAAGAAGGTATGGTCTAAAACGGGACTTGCCGAGAAAAGCGAACTGGAGCAAAATATCAAAGCTAACTTATAGGTATATCTCTCCGGCAGTCAAACCTGTCGGAGAGATATAGTATATTTTAATCCGCAAAGCTCTGGTACGTGAGCGTTTTGAATTTATCACCAATGCCCCAGTGCGAACTGTTATATACATTGGTGAAGATGAGCCCGATCAATTTCTCTTTCGGATCAGCCCAATAGTGCGTGTTGAATGCTCCGCCCCATGAGAAAGATCCCAATGATAAAACCGACTGGTAATCATTTTCAACAGTCTCCAGTCCAAAGCCCAACCCTACATGCGTGTTGGTAACATGCTGATCCGTTAACATCAACTCAACTGTTTTGCGACTGAGCAACCGAACGCCATTGTACTGACCGTTGTTCAGGAAGAGCTGCAGAAATTTAGCATAGTCTTCAACTGTAGAAGAAAGACCTGCGCCTCCTGAGAAATAAGTGCCGGCTGTATTCGGATAGTCAGGATCAACATTGTCATAAGCTTTCACCTCCGGCTTTACAATCCTGCCATCTTTATCGGTATATAACGTAACGAGACGGCTATGCTTTTCTTTCGGTAAATAGAAATAGGTATCCTTCATACCCAGCGGATCGAAAATGCGTTTCTTCAAGAACTGATCGAACGGCATTCCTGACCAGACTTCCACCAGGTATCCAAGCAGATCGTTGTTCAATCCGTACGTCCACTTTTCTCCCGGGTTATGTCTCAACGGAAGCTTTCCAAGAATGCGCATCTTTTCGCCAAGCACGGCATTGTTATTACCGATACCACTGGGAACACCGGCCTTTGCATATATAGCTCTGAACTCGCTGCTTCCAATCGCGGCATAGTCAATACCCGATGAGTGTGTGAAAAGCTGGCGGATCGTTACTTCGCTTTTGGCCGGCTCTGTAGTATAGCTGCTGTCTTTCGGGTTGAAAGTTTTCAGTACCGTTGGATTTTTAAATTCCGGTATATATTTCGAAACCGGGTCATCCAGTAAATACTTACCTTCCTCCCAAAGTATCAATGCAGCAAGTGCCGTAACGGCTTTGCTCTGCGATGCAATCCGGAAGATGTTATCTTTCTTCAATGCTGTTTTCGATTCCACATCGCTATAGCCGTACGCTTTGTGATATACAATCTTCCCATTGCGTACGATTAACACAACGGCACCCGGTACCGATTTATTGGCTACATATTCATCAACCATCTTGTCGATTCGGGATAGCCGTTCCGTTGCGAAGCCGGCCTCCTCGGGTTTTGAAACAGGTGTAAGTGTTTTAAGTTGTGAAACGGCTGGTGTGAAAACAAAACAAAATAGTATACCAGCAAAGAAAGTATTGCGCATAGGTTTGTCCAAATGTAGTTTAGTTGTGCAGCAAATATACAGAAGCGGTTACACTTTTACGTGTGCCCAGTTCTCACCGATTTTAATGCGGTGTATCTGCATATCGGATACACGGAAGCGTTTGGCGAGCGCTTTCAATGTAGGTTGCTTCTTCGATTTGAAGAGCGCTACTTTTATCTGCTTCACTTTATCCTGCGTAAGCTTCGGTCCTTCATCCGGGTTTAAACGTTGCAGTACATTCGGGTCGCGCTTGGCGTGCTCGATCTGTGCTTCGTGGTTTACCCACTTCAGGTTCGAAGCCTTGTTGTTGTCTTTGCGGTGATCGACATGAATAACAAAAGCGTTCTTCCCGTTTGGCTTGTTAAAGTATTCCGCAACAAGCCGGTGTATATAGTAGTTCTGGCGCGTGTCTTCCCGGCCAATGGTTATACTCGGGTAGCCCTGCGTTAAACGCGGCTTTAATATATACCCGTCTTCGATTTCTTTCTTGAAGCTTACAATGCGGCCTTTGTCAGACACAGCGTAACGCTTGGTAGAGGTTCCTTTTTTCAGTTTTAGTTCTTTCCAGTTTTCTCCCGGCAGGAGTTTCAGTTTACTTTTTTGTAGTGTAGCCATAAGTTTAAAGGTAAAGGTTCAGAGTTTAAAGGTCAGGCTTGAAAATACCCTGCAGGTATAGTCACACCGGTGCGGTTCGGGTTTCCTATACTATAGCGTTTAGCCATGGATATAGGTGTTACGTTAGCGGTAGCTGCACGGAAATCAGCGCGTAGAGTACGTTGGCTTACTCCGGCAGTTATAGCTGTCTTAACCGCATTTATTATATGTATATACCTGAGGTATAACGTAGTGGCTGCTGTTCGCAACCCATTCATGCTAAAGGGAGATAGTCCCTTCCTATATAATTTGTTATAAGTCTTACGAATATATCCGGATCCTGTAAGACTTAACGACAACGGTATATCCTCCACATTGCAGGCCATAAGCATACAATGACAATTCTCGCTACAGAGAGCATCAGGGTCTGGATATTGAAACATCTTCTACATCTAAGCTTTTCACCGTCTGACACCAAAAAAAGGGGGGTAACTGAAATTTTGTTTGACTTACAGACAATGAATGTTATTAAAGTAAATATTATTTTTCGTAAGGGTCAAGACTTTATCGAAAAAGGTGTTCGGTTTTTTCAAAATAAAGCGTAGTAATTAAACTATAGGTGTGCGGTGTATGCAGTTGCGATTCTCGGTTAACCCTTTAGCAACGCTACCTTCCGCAGAATGCTTGTTGGGTATAGTGTAAAGATGTACCCAGAAAAACCAGGCTATAGGTTACCGTCATGTAGGTTAATGTAGGTATACATGCCTGTTTTTTGGCGTCTATAGGTAAATATACGCTATAGTTATCTATATCTATACCTGATTTTGTGGTATAGCCTATGCGTTAGAAGTCCTTTTTCTGAACAAGCAGGTAATAGTCTTTCTCAATCGGCAGGTATCCTTGCTCATAACAATAGAAGTATCGGGCGCCTTCCCGGGTTTTGTAGGTACTTGTAAAAAAGTTAAAGTCAAATCCCCTGGCGTTTAGTCTTGCCTTGCTCACCTTGCTTTTGCCATCCGGGTTCAGGTCTAGCAGAATACGCCTGTTCTTGCGGAGTATATTATTGACGTTGCGCATGTGATTGGTGTCATCACTGTTAAGCTTGTTATTGTAGGCGCTCCTGCATTGATCTGAACAGAACTTTTTGTCAACCCTGCCCTTGATGGCAGTACCACACTCAATACATTTCTTTTCAACTACTGACATATAACTATCCGTTTACAAACGGGTACAAGCGGAAGTATCCGTTTTTTATACGACTATAAATTTGTTTAGCTCCCAACTTTGCATCGTCAAATCGCAACGAAGTGGTTTTGAAAAAATATCAGCTAACGCAACAATAAAATAAATACATATATGGCAAACTTACGAAACAGTGTACAACTCATTGGCCGTTTGGGTAAAGATCCCGAGATAAAAACTTTCGACACAAGTAAAAAGTTAGCGACTTTTTCGATCGCTACGAATAGTACATACCGTAATCAGAAAGGAGAGAAGGTAGAAGAAACACAATGGCATAACCTCGTTCTGTGGGATGGACTTGCAGATATAGCTGCCCAATACTTAAAGAAAGGAAGTGAGATTGCGATCGAAGGTAAGCTTGTGCATCGTACCTACGAAACAAGTGCCGGAGACAAACGCAGTATAACCGAAGTTGTTGTAAACGACCTGGTAATGCTGCGCGGAAGTAGCAGAGATTAAAAGTAATAGATCTTAAAAAGTTAGCTGTCAGTTATCGTTAGCCTATAAATGTTAGCCTTCAGGTTGTGCTGCCTAAAAAAGTTAGCCTGGCGCTTGTGGAGCCAGGCTTCTTTAAGCATGTATAGTATATAGTCAGGCCGAGTATGTATCTATAGCTAAAACGCGTAAGTCAGTTTCATGCCGAATTGAAATTTTTTGAAATCTTCTGTCAGGTAAAATTCAGGTACAATATTCAGGCGCTTGTTACCTAGATCAGAGAGAAAATAAAACTTTGCAGTTTTTCCTTTAAAAAAGTTTTCAGTTTCGTGAACAAGAAGCGCTGCACCGATGCCTGTCCACACCGGGCGATCGCCACGGGTGCCAAAATTTTTCCGGTAAGAGATACCCAGGAAGGAACTGATGGAGTTTGTATAGCCGCCCTCTGGTTTCTTTTCCAACAGGAACATACTGGAATACGATAACTCTACTTTGTGGTTGGTACGGTTAAAGCGATCACCAAAGCTTAAACCAATAGAAGGACTGAGTTCGGGGTAAAGTTTATCGCGAAATACACCTACACCAGCGCTTGCCGTCAGGTAAAGAAAATCGTGAGGTTCCGTATGCAATACGTTCGCATAGCTGACCGCGTTATTTTGTATAATAAACCGTGCTTTGAAACTCTTTCTTCCGATATAGTAATTTTTGGACTCTTCACGGACGCGCGATACAATCTGTGTGAAATTTTTATTCGCCAGTTCGCGTAACGCACTCCACTCCGGAATATATAGGTATACCTTGGCGTTTTCGGTTTGCATAAATATTTCAATGCCCGGAGGCAGCAGCTGTATAATTTGTTGATCCTTTACAAGAACGGTTGTCTGTGATTTCTTCTCTTCGATTATTATTTCTTTTTCGTTGTTGGGTTTATAGAAGACGCGGATAACAGTGGCTTCTCCTTTTTGGTGGTTTGGCAGGCTTTTGTCAAGATACGNNTGTTCCGGAAATTCAACGCGTATGGAATCCGGAAAGTAATTAACCGCATTGCGTTTGGTTCGGTATATATTTTCATGGCGCCCATGACCTGAGGAATAATTTACGACCTGCGCATTCAGTTGGTAGGCCAGGATGGAGAGAATAAAAACAAAGCTATAGTATTTCATAAATGTGATGATTTGAATTATTTACGGGTTAAAATCAGATACAGTGGTGACAGCCGAATGTCGTGTGCACATGACATTCAATGATGCGTATTGAAAATATAGTTCGAAGGTTAATTTATCCTGGCAATGATGAGTTGACTTCCGTCCGGCTCTCCATCGGATGATTTTCCTTTCAGGAACCTGAACCGTTTCTTTTTCTCCTGCTGCGTGAGTAACGCTTGCTCCTGCTGAGGAATTATACCTATAATTACTTTTGGTCGCTTAACGTCATTCTCCGGACTGACTTCATCGTTGATGTTTTCATGAATAGCAGTAGCGACTTCAATCTCTGTAGATGCTTCTGGTATATTTGCACTGTCGGAAGTTGTTGCAGGTAATGCGGAGATATAGGGCTCTTCTTCAATCCTGATTCTCGCATTGTTTTGACTAATGACTTTTGGGGCAATGTCTTGCTCTATATTTAGCGGTATATTTTTACTTGTTGAAGGTTGTTGGACCTCCTCCGTTGGTTGCAGGTGTACTGGATTCTCGTTCGCTATCGTTTTGTCTGGTATAGCGGTTGTGCGTTGGTGTGTATATATTCCTGCCAGTATCGCTATCATTAATGATGCAGCAATAGAGAAATATACCGTCCGCCTGGATCGCGTGCTTCGGTTGATCTCCATACGCGCCCACAATTCTTCCTTACCCCAACGGACCGGGTATTGTTCGGCCTCATATACTTTCAGGCGAATGTTTTTTTCAAAGTCAGGTTCCATAATGATATCCTTCTTGCGTGAGTATTTTCTTTAAGAGTGCTTTGGCTTTTAACAGCTGCGATCGCGAAGTGCTTTCACTTATATCAAGCATGGCAGCGACCTCTGCATGATTATAGCCTTCCACCACAACCAGGTTAAACACGGTACGGTAGCCCGTAGGTAATTGTGCGATGAGTTGATAAACATCTTCCGCTTCCTGCTCGCTGAAAGCATGCAGGTCGGGTTCCGGCAGCGAAGCATCCAGGCTTTCCGTCAGGTTGAAGTTGTGTCTTCGTCTCAGCCACATCAGCGATTCATTCACCACAATCCTGCGCATCCATCCTTCGGTGCTGCCCGCTCCCTGGTAAATAAAGTTGTTCAGACCACGGAAGATCTTCGTAAAGGCTGTCATCAAAACATCTTCAGCATCGGCATCACTTCGTATGTATCGATAGGCCAGCCGGTACAATCGGTCGGCATAGTGTGTATACAATTGCTGCTGCGCCTTGCCGTTGCCTTGCTTACATTTTTTAACGAGGTCTTCTTCAGTCAAGCGGTTTGGGGGTTGTGGTTTTATAGATAGAAATGCCATCTTCGCAGCGGTCGTTGCCTGACCCTGTGAATTTTTTTAAGGATGCTACCGGAGCAGGCAAAAGTTTTATGGGGCAGGAGGAAGCGGCCGTTAGTCAAATTATAGGCACTACGGTGAATGAATAACCGTTTAACTATTAACTTTATCGCTGATGAATTTTTTATATCCTTCTTTTCTGTGGGCGCTGGGTGTGCTGTCTATTCCGATCATCATTCACCTTTTTAATTTCCGCAGAACTACCAGGATCTATTTTTCCAATAACCGTTTTTTGAAGCAGGTAAAGGAAGCAACCACTGCCAGGCGCAGACTGAAGCATTATCTTATCCTGGCTTCACGCTTGTTGTTCCTGTTCTTTCTGGTGATCACGTTTTGCCAGCCGATCATTCCGGCTAAAAATCAATTGACCAACGACCATGCTATTGTTTTATACCTCGATAACTCGCAGAGCATGTCGGCTCAGATGGAAGATAAAGTGCGCGGCCTCGATGCAGGAGTTGCCTTTGTAAAAAATGTTGTATCACTGTTTCCGCCCGACACACGGTATAAATTGATCACCAATGATTTTGCACCGTTCTCGAATTCATTCAAAACAAAATCAGAAATACTGGATCTGCTTACACAAGTTCGCCTCTCTCCGGTAAGTCGCACCATGCAGGAAGTAACAGACCGCATTCGCCAGCAAAGTGCTGCGCACGATCGTGAAGTATTCTGGATATCAGACTTTCAGAAATCAACATCCGGTACTATACCTGCAAAGCTCGACTCGGCAACGCAGTGGCATTTGGTGCCGATTCACTTTGCACCGCTGTCGAATATATTTATCGACTCAGCGTATCTCGAAAACCCGTTTGCTGCGAGTGGCGAAAAAAATGTATTGCGTGTTAAAGTACGCAACGATGGTAAGCGCGATGTCGATCAACTCAGTCTCAAGCTCACCATTAACAATATACAATCCGGTGCCGGAACATTGGATGTACCACAGGGTGGTGTTGCCGAAACTACATTTGATCTCGCCACGGGTTTAACCGGATTAAACAAAGCGAGAATAACATTTAATGACTTCCCGGTAAGCTTCGATAACGAATTTTTCTTCGCGTTGAATTTTACCGACAAAATCAAAATAGTAGAAATCAAGAAAGACAATGAGCCCACACCGATAGAGAAAGTATATGGCAATAAGCTTGTTTTCAGTTATCATGGTTTTGCCGTGAGTAACTTTAACTATAACGAACTGGCACAGGCTGATCTCGTAGTTGTCAACGGACTGAATACTGTCGATCCTTCATTAACCAATGCACTGCTGGACTATATCAATAAAGGCGGCACATTGTTACTTGCTCCCGGTACACAACCGGATGTAAACAGCCTGAAGAACCTGGCGCAGGTAGGATTGAATGCAGCACCCAAAGGTGAACTTGCAGACCTGGACCGTCCTGATTTTTCAAACCCGTTTTTTGAAAATGTGTTTGAAGAGAAGTCGGTTTCACTGGCTATGCCAAAGGCTGCCCGCGTAATCGACTGGGGAAATGATCGGTCTGCTATACTTCGTTTTAAAAATGATCAGCCGTTTCTCTCGCTGTTTAATCGTGGTGGTAAAGTATATATACTGGCCAGTGCATTGGAGCGCGACTTTACTGATTTTCACCAGCATGCGTTATTCGTACCGGTAATGTATCGCATCGCTGCCAGTGCCCGCAGAAATGAAACGAAACATTACTATACCCTGCGCGAGAATTTAATTACCCTACGATTGGATAGTATAAAAAATGATGAACCGCTAAAGCTTGTCGGCAAAGAAGAAGTTATACCGGGGCAGCGTAAAGTGGGCGACCGCGTATTTATGGAAGTTCCGAAATTCTCGATCGAGCAAGGCTTCTATAAAATCGCATCGCAGCGTGATACGATCGGTCTACTCGCTTTTAACCTGGACAAGGAGGAATCGCTTATGGATCAATACTCCGGAGAAGAAGTTAAGACAATGGCTGGTGGCGGAGATAACATCAGCATTTTTACGGCATCAACATCCGAAACTTTCAGCAACGAAATAAAGGAGCGATATTTGGGCACGCCCTTGTGGAAGTATGCATTGCTGCTGGCACTGCTCTTCATCGTAACGGAAATTTTACTGATCCGTTTTTTGAAGTAGCAAATTTTTATCTGGCGCTCGAAATGCCTGACCCACACACAGCTAGAGGCTGGAAGCTGGCAACTAGAAGCTTTAACACTATATATAAGCGATGAAAATTCTGATACAAAACGCTGAAATACTTGATCCCAATTCCCCCTTTCATCAAAAAGAAAAAAATGTATTAATCAACAACGGCCGTATAGCGGAGATAGGTGATAAAAATTACACGGCCGATAAAATTATAAAGGCCGATGGCATGAAGCTGTCTACCGGCTGGTTTGATCTGGGCACGTATGTAGGCGACCCCGGACTGGAGCATAAGGAAGATCTGGATTCTGTTTCCAAGGCTGCAGCAGGAGGAGGGTTTACCGAAATCGCGGTGCTGCCCAATACATCGCCTTCCATACAGACTAAAAATGAAGTAAGCTATATTACGCGTGGCAACGATACACGCCTGGTAGAGATCCATGCCATGGCTGCTGTTACAAAAAATAATAAAGGCGAAGATCTTACCGAAATGATAGACCTGCACGAAGCGGGTGCTATAGCCTTTACCGATGGACTAAAGCCTATATGGCATACAGATATTTTACTAAAGGCTCTTCAGTACCTGCAGAAATTCAACGGAGTACTCATCGATCATCCGGAAGATGTATGGCTGAATATGTTTGGCCAGATGCACGAAGGTATTAACAGCACGATGCTCGGCTTGAAAGGTATGCCGCGTATTGCCGAGGATATTATGGTAAGCAAGAATCTTGAACTTCTGGGCTATGCCGGAGGCCGCCTGCACATGGCGAGACTATCTTCCGGTAAAGCGATAGACCTGATACGTGCTGCTAAAAAGAAACTGAATGTGAGCTGTGATATAGCGGCTTATCAACCGTTGCTGGATGACAGTTACCTGGCAGACTTCGATACGAATTACAAAGTAAACCCGCCCTTGCGCGAGAAGGTTGATAACGATGCATTGATCAAAGGATTGAAAGACGGAACGATCGATATAATCTGCTCTGGACATTTACCACACGAAGACGAAAGTAAAGAACTGGAGTTTGATCTTGCAGACTTCGGAATAATCAATCTGCAAACGTTCGGTGCTAACCTCGTTTCATTATCAAAATCGGTGGAGTGGAGTGTATTGCTGGAGAAAGTAACGGTAAATCCGCGCAAGCTGCTGAATCTCGAAATGCCACGCATCGATGTAGAAGAGAAAGCAAACCTCACGCTCTTCGATCCGGAACGCGTGTGGACGTTGGATGAAAAAACAAACTTGTCGAAATCGAAGAACTCGCCCTGGTACGGTAAGGAAGTTACCGGTAAAGTAGTGGCGGTGTTCAATAATAATAAACAGCGGATAGAGGATTGATTCCTTCTGTCCAATATAGGTATACGAAAAAATGAATCGATCTCCCTTATTAAAAATATCCATTCGCTACGGGCTCGTTGCCGGGTTACTCACCTTTATTTTATTGGTAGTACTATATTATATAGGTACACATCCGTTGCTGATAGCGCCTTACCTGGATTTTAGAATTTTACTTTTTGGTATCTTTATTTTTTTTGCATTAAAAGAAGTTCGCGACTATTACCAGCATGGCGAACTATATTTCTGGCAGGGTATGATCGGTGCCGGCATTGTAGTATTACTGGCTGATGTTATTGCATCTATAGGCGTTACAATTTTTGGAAGTATAGAGACAGAATTTATAGCCTCCTATGTTAAGGAGATGATACAATACCTCAATACTTTTTCGAAGGAGGATATTGAGCGGATAGGAAAAGAAGTTTTTGAGCGTAATTTAGAGCAGTTACCTACGACTAACATTTCGGTCTTGGCAGTTACCTACTTTGTGCAGGGACTCTCCATAGGCTTTTTTGTTAGTATAATCCTTTCAGTAATTCTAAGAAGACAACCCAAAAACTAAAACTCTATGGAAGAAAATGTAACACCTCTATCTACACGCTCAGTTGGTTTAAAGTATGGTTTACTATCTACGCTTGTAGGCGTAGCGTTATTTCTGATATCAGCAATTGCAGGCTTGAATCCTTTTCAGGGAGTATTGAATTGGGTAGGTCTGGCGATAACGGTTGTACTGATGTTTCTGGCGCAAAAGAATTTTAAAGATAATGGCGATGGATTTATGTCGTATGGGCAGGGCGTTGGAATCGGCTTTTGGTTCGTGCTGATATCGACAATAATTTCAATTGCTGTCATGTTTGTATATGTGAGTTTTATCGACAATGCTCCTATGGAGTTATTCTACGAAGAGCAGGCTTTGAAAATGGAAGAACAAGGACAGAACGACCAGGCTATCGAGATTGCTATGGAATGGACTCGTAAGTTGTTCTGGATCTTTGCAGTTATAGGAAGTATTTTCTGGGGAATGATAATCGCGTTAATTTTGACCATCTTTACGCAGAAGAAACATCCTGAACCGACATTTTAAACATGATACATCCGGAGATTTCCGTAATCATTCCGGCAAAAGACGAAGAGGAGTCAATCCCCGAATTATGCCAGTGGATAAGCCGTGTGATGCAANNCACACGGCTTATCGTATGAAGTAATTTTTATTGATGATGGCAGTTCCGACAGCACGTGGGAGCAGATTGCCAAAATGAACACGGCTGATGACCGCTTCAAAGGCATTCGCTTCAACCGTAACTTTGGTAAATCGGCCGCANNCGCGCAGCAAAAGGTAAAGTAATTATTACCATGGATGCCGATATGCAGGATAGTCCCGATGAAATACCGGAACTATACCGCATGATAACACAAGACGGTTATCACCTGGTATCCGGCTGGAAGAAGAAACGCCACGACCCGTTATCGAAAACTATACCTTCCAAATTTTTCAACTACGTTACGCGTAAACTCTCGGGCATTCCGCTGCATGATTTCAACTGTGGTTTGAAAGCATACCAGGCTACCGTAACAAGAAACATTACGGTATACGGAGAAATGCACCGCTATATACCGGTAATTGCAAAATGGGCAGGCTTCACCAAGATAAGTGAGAAAGTAGTGGAGCATCGCGAGCGTAAATTCGGAACTACCAAGTTCGGACTCGAGCGTTTTATCAATGGCTTTCTCGATCTGCTGTCGATCACGTTTGTAAGCAGGTTCCGGCAAAAGCCCATGCACTTCTTTGGAACACTCGGTACTATATCTTTCCTCATTGGTTTTGTATTTACCATCAAGGTGATCTGGGATAAAATGGATGCACTATATTTCTCCAAAATTCCGATCAAGCGCGATATTACTGATCAGCCGTTGTTTTTCCTGGCATTGGTAGCGATTGTTATCGGGGTGCAGCTTTTTGTTACAGGCTTCCTTGCCGAAATGATCTCCATGCAATCATTCTCCAAACGCGATTACCTCGTGATCGAGAAAGTAGGAATGGACGCAACTGAGAAAGTACCGAACTAACGCTGCAGTATCGTTATGCCACCGAAGTATTCCGTTATTATACCGGTATATAATCGCCCGCAGGAAGTGGAAGAACTGCTGGAGAGTCTTACCCATCAAACGGTAAAGAACTTTGATGTACTCATTATAGAAGATGGGTCGTCAATACGATGTGAAGCAGTGGCCGATCGATATCGAGATAAACTATCCATTCAATATTTCTATAAACCCAATACGGGTCCGGGCCCCACGCGTAACTTTGGTTACGCCCGCGCGGCCGGTAGCTACCTCGTTGTATTTGATTCCGATTGCATCATTCCTCCGGGATACTTCGAAGCCGTTGACAAATCACTGGAAGAAAATCAGTGGGATGCCTGGGGCGGTCCTGATCGTGCCCACCAGAATTTTACAATCGTGCAACGAGCCATGGGCTATACTATGGCTTCGGTATTAACAACGGGTGGTATACGCGGAGGAAAGAAACGTGTAGGCTGGTTTCAGCCGCGAAGTTTTAATATGGGTATATCGCGCAAGGTATACGAAGAAACACAGGGCTTTAAGTTCGATCGCTTCGCGGAGGATATAGAGTTCAGCATTCGCATGAAGAAAGCAGGTTTCCATGTAGGCCTTGTTCCGGAAGCGTATGTATATCACAAACGCAGAACTAACTTTTCGCAGTTCTATAACCAGGTTTTTAATTTTGGTCGCGGTCGTGCGCTTGTGGGTAAAGTACATCCCGAAGAAATAAAGATTACACACTGGTTCCCATCGTTCTTTGTGTTGGGCACATGCCTGATGCTGTTGTTGCCCTTTGTTGATATAACACTCTTTGCCATTGCGTTTGGTGGGTGGCTGTTTTACCTGGCGGCTATTTTTCTTCACTCGCTGGTGGAGAACAAAAATCTGCTGGTGGCTATTTTATCAGTGCCCTCTGCATTGTTGCAGCTGGGCGGTTACGGTGTGGGATTTCTCAAAGAACGCTTCAAAGGCACACCTTAAAAATCCGGTTGTGAAAACTTGAATCCGTAGAAAGAGAGGAAAATTGCAATATTTTAAATAATATTGTTAGTAAACCTATCCTATCCTTACATGAAGAATTTTGCCGGATGCTTGCTACTAACAGCGCTCTTTCTCATCAACACCTCATTTTTAGTTACGCAATCAAAAGAATTAACACCAGGGTATTATGTAGTAGTGGCTGCTTATGCGCCATCTCGCGAAAGCGCAGCTCAAAAATATGTGGAAGAACTCCGGCAGCAGGGAACAACCGCTGAGTACGGATACAACGCCAGCAAGAAATTATACTTCGTTTATCTGAAATATTTTACATCGCTGAAAGAGTCGTTGCTTTACATGACGGCTACACGCAAGCAGGGTAAATTTAAAGATGCTTGGGTGCGCGTAGTGCCCGGTTATATTGCTGCTTTACAGAAAACACCACCACCTGCCGAAGTAAAGCCTCAGGAAGCAATACCTGCAAATGAAAGCGGGCAGCAACAGCAGCAGAATAACAACAATAATACAACTCCCGCTACGACACCGGTTGACGCATCAGCTGCTACGGATAGCATTGAAGTAACGGATAACGATCCGATCGTACAATACAACCCGATGACGTTAGGCAATACAGAAGTATTCCTGAGTTTATACAACGCCCGCAACAATCGCATTGTAGATGGCTATGTGCAGGTAGTTGATACCGAACGCTCGAAGGCTATAACACGCGTGAAGGGTAATGAATATCTTTTACTGCCCGATCCGAAAAGTAAATCAGGTCAACTCACCTTGATATGCGAAGCTTTTGGTTATAGAAAAGTACAGCAGGAAATAAATTACCCGCTGCCACTGGCCGATACCGTGAAGCCCTATATAGATTTGATGGGCACTACACTGGTGGTAAACTTCGATCTGGTGCGCTATCATAAAGGAGATATAACAACACTGTATAATGTATACTTCTTCAATGATGCAGCCGTTATGCGTCCGGAGTCTACATATGAATTGAACAGCCTGCTCCAGTTGTTACAGGAGAACCCGCGGTATAAAATACGTCTCCACGGCCACACCAATGGTAACTACCATGGTAAAATGATCACGATGGGTCCTGACAAGAATTTCTTCTCCCTGGATGGTTCGAAGCAAGGCATGGGATCAGCAAAAGATCTGTCGTATAACCGCGCTTCGATTATAAAAGATTACCTCATATCAAAAGGAATTACTACCGACCGGGTGGAGCTGAAGGCATGGGGTGGCAAGCGCCCTATATATGACAAGCGTGGACCAAACGCGCAGAAAAATGTTCGCGTAGAAGTAGAGATACTGGAAGAATAAAACTGTTGGATTCGCAGCAGTCTACAAAAGCCCTGTAAAGGGCTTTTGGTTTTTTACATTAATTTTGCCCGCGTTAAAACGACCCCTTACTTTTGCCCTATGAAGAAAGTATTACGAAGCTTCTTTCTGATCATTAACTATAAAACACTCATCATCACAACCCTCGCGGTTATATCAACCTATGTATGTTACCACACCGGGCTCACAGCAAAATTTCCGGATATGCTTGTGGGGGTCGCTATTGTTTTTCCGGTAGTGTTTTCTATTGGCTCTGCCTATAACAGGCGCGAAACTGCCCTGCAACGTTTCTCTGATTTTAAAGGACATGCGCTCGCTATATATTATGCTACACGCGATTGGACTGTGGATAAAGAAAACGATTTGCCCCAGCGAGCACGTGTTATCATAGAAAACATGGTGGTGTTGATGCGCAACATGTTTACAACAAAACATGAGCATGATATACAAATCAATGAACGCAAAGTATTTCAGTACTTCTCGCAATTATCCTCAATGACGGTAGAGATGCGCAAGTATGGCGTGCAGAGCGGTGAGATATCGCGCATTAATCAGTATATCAGTAAAATGATTATCGCGTTCGATAACCTGAAGATCATTCATGCGTATCGTACACCTGTAACGTTGCGTGCCTATAGCAAAGTGTTCATCTATATATTCCCGATTATTTACGGACCTTACTTTGCCAGTACCTTCAACGATTTTTCTGCACACCTCGAGTATGTTATGCCGGTACTATATAGTTTTATTCTTGTAAGTCTGGATAATATACAAGACCACCTTGAACATCCGTTTGATGAAGTGGGTGAAGATGATATACGCATTGATGAAAAGGAACTGACGGTTCACATGAATTAGTTCATGAATTAAAATTTCCAAGTATGCAGGAGCCAGCCACTTTACAACAAAAACGCAAACGTGCCAGGCTATACTTTATACTTGCAGTAATCCTCCTTTTTATACTGGCACTCGTCTGGTCGCTTGGTGCTTTCTTTGTATACTCACTGCTTGGTATAGTTGTTCTTTTTACCATGCTGGGTTTGCAGGCCTGGCCCTGGCAGAAACGTACAGGCGCTTACGAATACCGCGAACACTCGTATCAAAAGGCATCCTCGACAAATACATCATCAAAAGGTTTTTCAAAAACTTCCGGTCAGGCAAAATATACACCATCACCAGAACAAAAAAAGAAACTGGCAATAGCCAGCATCGTATTTGTTTTTGTGTTTGTTATAGCCCTGGTTATCGTGCTTAGTGTGGTAACATCGCCTGATGAATCTGATGCGCCTGACCAGAACTGGCAAACCGCTATACAGTATTATAACGAAGGTCAGTACGATTCTGCATATGTATACTACGACCGGTATAGACTCCAACACCCGGATGATGTGGAGGCACTCATCGAAATGGGGAATATAGCATGGAATATGAAGCGGCTCGATTCGGCCGTGATGCTATACGATGAAGTTCTTGCAAGGAATCCATCCCGCGAAGATGCACGGATCAATAAAGCCCGTATATACTTTGATCAGAAGAAATACAATGCAGCGCAAACTGAGTTGACAACTCTCCTGGATAACAATACGTCTAACCTCGATGCCATGCAACTGCTGGGCGATGTATATTACGATCAGGAGAAATATACCGAAGCGTTAAACTGGTACGAGCGCGCGTATAGCAGCGGCCAGCGCAACAACTGGATCTGCTATGTAATGGGATATCTCTACGAAGTTAAAAATGATAACATCAGGGCTATAACGTTATACAAGGAAGCGCTGCAATACGACAGTACCGTAGTCGATATATACAAACGACTTGGCGATCTTATACCCGGTAAAGAAGGTGATGTATACCGGCAACGTGCCGATGGCCGGCAATGGTAATATACCTATAGATCCAGTACGTCCTGAAAATCTTTCACTTTTTCAAAAACACTTCGCGCGAATGGACACAATGGTAGTATCTTTACGTTATTCTTTCGTGCCAGGTCAACGGCCGCACTAACAAGTTGTTTTCCTGCTCCTTTACCGCGCAACGCATCCGATACTTCGGTATGATCGATTATAATGCGGGTATCACCGGCTTTACTATAGGTCATTTCTGCCAGACGCATTCCGTTTTCTTCAACGTAGAAGGCACCTTTATTTCCTGATTGTTCGTGTTGTATATGCATAGCGTTATGAATTTTGTTTGTAGCGGAATGCCAGAATCGTCATGATAACAAACAGCACAGCCACCACTGCCAGAGCAATTCGTAACGTTTGCCAGTCTGCTATAAATCCGATTACCGGAGGACCAATGAGAAAGCCGCTATAGCCAACCGTTGTTACCATAGCAAGACCAACTCCCGGAGGCAAATCTTTGGTATGTCCAGAGATACTATACGCGATCGGCACAATGGTAGAAAGTCCTAATCCCACCAGGAAGAATCCGGTTATACCGGCTATCGGTGTAGCAATGATCAATGCAGCCAGTAGCCCTGCCGTTGCAAGCGCGCCACCTGCCATAATCATTTTCGGATCGCCAAAGAAAGTGCGCATCCGGTCGCCAAGCAATCGGCCGATCGTCATTGCGGTAGCAAAAGCAGAGAGTGCTATAGGCGCAGTGGTTTTACCTGATAGTGCTACGTTCTCCATGAAATTTACACTCCACTCAGACATAGCACCCTCGCCCAGCATACAACAAAATGTAATGATACCGATGCTGACCAATGAACGGTTGGGCAATCGGAATAAAGGGCCATCATGTTTCAGCGAGGGATCGGGCTTATCGTAAATAAGATTACGGCTTGCCCACGCTACACCGATTAATGAAAAGAGTACAATAGCACTGAAATGTAAAACCAGTTCAACATTCAATTCTGCAAAGAGCGCACCGCACCAGGCACCCAACGCCATACCTATACTAAAGAAAGCATGGAAGGAAGTCATGATCGGTTTTTTATACTGCTGCTCGATCATAACAGCCTGTGCATTCATGGCAACGTCCAGCACACCGGTAAAAAGTCCCATGAAGAAATATAGTCCGATGAGTGCCGGTATATATCCCATATAGGGTATAAGCGGCACAATGATGCAATACATAATGAGTGCAACCAGCGTAATTTTCCGGCTGCCGTTTTTTATAATAGCCCAACCCGCAAACGGCATGATGCTCACAGCGCCAATGGAGAGTCCTAACAGAACAAGTCCAATTGTGCCATTATCAGCGGCATATAATTCTTGTATGCGCGGCAGTCGCGATACCCAATTAGCCAGTATAAATCCATTCGTGAAGAAGGCGATTTTAACGGCAATTCGGTTTCGTAATAGCGTACGCGATATGTTTTCTTTCAAAGCAGTATGATGATCTTACGAAGATCACCTGAATGAATCACTAAAGCAAAAACATATCTGCCGAAATAATTTAATTGTTGTGGGGATTAACTGTAAAGCCTGCAGTGTTGCTTCCGGTAAGTCCATCGTCAGTCATACCTTCAACAACAACACGGAAATTACCAGACTGATCTGATGTATAGAACTCCAGTTGCAAGGTGCCATCAGCATTTGTTACAGCCGATGGATTCCAGTACAGAAGCGTTCGCTGATCGGGCATACGGCTTTGGCGTTGCTGCTGACTTTCATATCGCGGCAGGTAGAACTCCCGTTGTAACTGAAGCCCTTCGTAATTCATTTTTACACTCTTCGGATTCAATTGAAATCCACCCAGGTCGCCTTGATATGTAGTATAGCTTACAATCCCGGGAAAACTCAACGGGCCGAGGTAATAACGTTTCGTTATGACTTCCAGCTTCCGAACTTTTAACGGACTGAATGCCATGATCTCGTCTTCATCAAAGATTGGTACACCATCGAGCATGATCAGTGGCGTATCGTTAAATACATCTTTGTGTACGTGGTCGATTACCATAAAATGAAAACCATCTTTACGTTTACGCACCATTACACCGGGTACATACTCGCGCATAACTTCTTCCATCACCGGAAAACGTGTAAAGGCATCGAGTATATATTTCTCATCCGGGGGGCCATAGAATGCAGAGCTGTCGGCTTCATGGCTGGCAAGTTTTTCAAACTGATCACGATAGTATACATCCTGTACCTGTAATGCAACGCTGCGGTCCAGCAATGACTGTGCGTGACTTGATGACAAATGGAATGGTGGTATAGCTATAGCTGAAAAATCGGAAGCGAACGGAGAAAGTATCTCAATGCGGTGTGTGCTGTCGCGCTTCGGGTTGGTTTGCAGGACTATATTTGCTGAACCGGACGACTTCTGCATCTCATAATATACTTCACCTTTGTCATTACTACGTGATCCGTATAGTCTGGTGATTTTACCAGGAGCGGCTGCATAAGTAAGAATTCCTTTCGCGATAGAACCATCGGCATTTCGAACCATGCCTTTTACGATATGGCCGCGATACTCCGGAAGAAAATTAACAGCCGGATATTTATTGGCAATAACATCGTTCCACTGAAATCTTCTCCATCCGTGTGTTAACATCAGGTTATCGGTAGCTTCTTTCACTGAAGCATCGCTGCTACTATAGTATTCCGGTGATTCGATTGTGCCTTTCAGGTCAGATGTTAAAGAGAAGTAATCGGTTATGCTGCTGCCGCTTTCAGTAAAGATAGAATCAGCCTTATATACTGCCACCGAAAGATCTGATGTCGTGCCTCTGGTTCCGCGACTTGCCTTTAGATCAACGCGCACACGCCTGCGATTGCTGTATTGTGTTTGATCGGTTTTAAGATTAATCGAAAATGTTGACTCAGGCTTTTTAAAATATAGTCTTTCGCACAGCGGCTTCAGATTGCCATCAAAGATGGTAATCTGGTTTATACCTTCGGGTAGATCTTGTTTTGAGACAGCAAAAGTAGCCACTCCGTTTTTAATATACTTCGCCTCTGCTATAGCAATAACCTGCCGCGCATGTATAAAAGTATATACAAACGCTGGTTCTTCGGTATGTACAGCACTATGAACGTTTATTAGTAATGTGTTTTCAATCGAGTCTGTTACTTGCAGGGAATAACCGGTAGATGTTACTGCCGGAAATTTTACAATCGATACCTTGCCGGATGCTTCGCGTACAACCGCACGGTATACCTGATCAGGTTGTGGAGTGAAAGAGAAATTGCCAATACCAAACTTTAGCGGAGTGAAACGGGCAATGGTATCATTATGCTGGTTGATAAGTGCTCCTCTAAAAGTAATGCCCTTACCAGATGTATTCGTGACGCGAAAACCAATTTTACTTTTTACATCACTAATGAGCGTACCACCCTCCGGGGAAAACTGTGCGTCTGGCGCGGCCGTTGTAGCGGTCGCCTGAAGTTCCGGTTTTTTGAAAGCATTAACAACGCTGATCGATTTATGGAAGAAGTAATCAGCACTGAAATTTTTCATCCAGCTTGTATACGCCCGAATAACATAGTTGCCCGAGTTTAATGTTGCCGGTATAAAGAGCGAACCATTTCCCCTTCCGTCAGTCAATGAAACTTTAGTTTGCAACACGGGTTGTGCTGCATGATCCAATACTTCAATATAAGCTACATCGCTTAATACCGAAGGTTTGTGAAACGCGCCATCGGTCAGGTATATCTTAAACCACATGGTTTCACCGGTCAGGTATCCAGGTCTGTCAATGTGTACATATATCTTTTCCTGGAATCCCTTCTGACGGTAACGATCGAACTTTGCCTTCAGGCTATCCAGCGCAGGCTGTTGTGCGAATATATATGTACCAGCAGTAAGTATAAAAACTGTGGTAAGTATAGTGCGGTATGTAAGTGGTCTTAGCATAAACAAAATTTTATTGCCAGAATTCAGGTTTGGTAGTAGTACCACCTTGCGTACGGCAATCGGCACAGGATTTAGATGCGTATGTATAGCCGATCGTAACTGGGCCTGCAGTGGCAGTTCCAATCAATTCATTAAAGTCCGGAGAGTAGTCCGGTAAGTCGGCCAGCAACACCGTATCCTGTACGCAGTTTCCAACGGACTGATAGGCTTTTAAATTATCGGGCAGATCGCGCAGACTTATAAAAAATCGTTTCTGTTGTACCGACCCGCCACTGAAATAACCGAGTACTGGTTCTGCCGCATCGCTTACACTGTGAATATTACCGGTTACTTTTCCAGGCTGCGGATCGAAAAGCCCACCCAGGTTCTCCGTTGTTTTTTGAAGCTCTTCCCAGTAATCGTATGCCTCGCGGGTAAGTACACGCTGGCGAAGCATCATGCTATATTTAATGAAAAGTTTTTGCGAACCTTTCGAAATATTAACCACAGGGAATTCGCTGATCAGGTCTTCCTGTAATTTTTCAGACGAATTGATAATGATATGTTTGGAAGACAGCGTTCGCCAGCACCGATGAATATATGAATCGTCCGGGCGAGTCAACACCTCACCATCCACATATATCAAGCCCGACATATATACGGCAGTATATTCCCAGGTTTCATCATAGCTCCACTGGTAATAGCGACTGTTACCGGTATCATCGTGGGTTGATACAACAACACTGATGCTGTTGTCGCGTGGAATAAATTTAAGATCATCGATCGGTGGAGATTCTTTCAGCTCAATATAGTCTGACAGATATTCCTTCGTATCAACCGTGCGGATACGAAGTCTGTATTTACTGCTCATGTCGAGGGGTATACCCGATCCGGTATAGTTTCCGGTCTGGTCGCCCTGCAGTGTTGTACGGTTGCCTTTGTCGTCTTCCACAAATATGGTAGCATTTACTTCCGGGGGAGGCGAGTCAGTTGAGGACAGCGGTATAGCACGCGAAAGTTTTACCGTAGCAGTTCCGTCTGTACTGTTAACAAAACCGTCTACTACCAAGTAGTTGGTGGTAGATTCTATAGCAGGTGGTGCATAAGGTTCTACGCAACCCGTCAGAAATGCAGTATATAATAAGATCAGAAGTGAGTATCGATATAGGGATTTCATGATCTTTAGAATTTAAAATTGTAGGTAATGGTTGGAATAGGGCGCGCGAAGATTGACATTTTATATCCTCTGATTCTGCCGTTCTCTGAAGTGAAATATACGGAATAAGCATTCTCACGTCCCCACAGGTTATATACTGCGAATGTCCATGAGCTGTGCGCGAGCTTTCTGACTTTGTGATTTCCTTCTATGTTGATTGATATATCCGTACGGATATAGTCGGGAATGCGGAAAGCGTTACGGTCTGAATAATATACACGCATCGATCCGCCCAGGTCATATTTGGCAATAGGTAACGTGATCGGTCGGCCGGTGCTATATACTATATTCATCGAGAAGTTGAATCTTCGGCTGAATTTATAGTTACCGATAAAGTTTACGGCATGTGGTTTATCGTAACTGCTCGGGTAATACTTGCCACTGTTAATTGTTTCGCTGGCGGTAGCCCCCAGTGTTTTCAGCATGGTGCGCGAATAGGTATAGCTGATCCACCCGTTTAATTTGCCGGTTGCTTTTTTGAGCATGAATTCAACGCCATATGCTTTGCCATCGGCATTTAGTATATCTGTTTCAAGGTGGTGGTTCAGCAGAAGTGATGCTCCGTCTTTAAAGTCGGTTGCATTTTTTATTTTCTTGTAATAACCTTCCAGCGATACCTCAATCATATTACCTCTCAAGTTTTTATAGAAGCCAACGGAGAGCTGATCGCCTACCTGCGGACGGATATAGCTGTCGCTGAGTTTCCAGATGTCTGTAGGAGCAATAACAGTTGTGTTGGACAACATTTGTATATACTGTCTCATACGGTTATAGCTGAACTTGAGCGATGCACTTTCGGATAAAAGATAGCGTACCGAAAAGCGCGGCTCAGCACCATGGTAAGTTGCTATAGGACCGGAACCATATTGAACCGTATCCTGTATGGAAGATTCCTGACGTGGCACACCGGGAGCATAGCGATATACTTCACGTGGGCCATAGTTCTGATAGTATGAGTAGCGCAGGCCTGCGTAAACAGATAGTGCGGGCGTTATATCAAAATTCTCACCTACATATACAGCACTCTCTTGTCCTTGTTCGTCCTGCAGCACATCCGGAATAACCATTGACTCCGCACCGTATGGCTGATAATTACCGGGTGATAAATCATAACGTGTTACACTGGCACCGGCTGTAATGGTATGTTTCGCATTCGGAAAATAATTTATATCAGCCTTGGCATTCCATTGCTTGATAGCAAAGTCCATTTCAAAAGCGTTGATAGGACTGGAGTTGCTGGTAACGGCATATTCGTAGCGGCTATAGGTGCCGGTAAGTACACCGTATAGTTTCGAATTGAAAACGTGTTTCCATTTTAATGATGCATTGCGATCGCTATAGTTATAGGCTGTATCGGAATTGAGTTTGAATTTATCCTTACTCATATATCCCGACAGGTATATATTGTTGTCGTCATCTATCTTATGACTGATGCTTGCATTCAGGTCGTAAAACGATGCATCACTGCTTTTCAGTTCATCAGTTTTTACGCGATCAAGAATCCAGTCAGAATAAGTAGAGCGTACACCCAATAGAAATGAAGTCTTGTCTTTTATAATCGGACCTTCCAAACTAAATCTTCCGGTAATAGGACTTATGCCACCAGAACCGGAAAGCTTTTTTAGATTTCCTTCACGGGTATGTACATCCAGCACGGAGGACAGTCGCCCGCCATACTCAGCATTGATACCACTTTTATAGAGCTCTACATTTTTAAGTACATCCGGGTTGAAAGTGGAGAAGAAACCGAACAAGTGCGATGGATTATATACTGTAGCATCGTTATATAGTATCAGGTTCTGATTGGTTGCACCACCGCGCACGTTCAATCCCACGGTACCTTCGCCAACGGTTTGCACACCTGGTAGTGTTAGTACAACTTTCATGATGTCGGTCTCACCTAACGCAAGCGGCATCTGCTTCATGGTTTTGATGTCGAGCTTTTCCATACCCATCTGCATGCCGGTTACACGTGCATCGCGATCAGACTCAACAACAACTTCTTTCAGCGGAGTTATATCTTCTTCGATTTCCACATCGAGTCGGCCGTTAGCATACAGCATCACCTGGCGATGTGTATTCTTCATGCCGATACTTTTTACTTTCACAATGTGTTGTCCTTTCGGAAGCGTAAGCGAGTAGTGACCGAACTGATCGGTAGAAGCTCCGATCATCGGGTTCTCCACGTAAACAGAAGCTCCGATAACGGGTTCTCCTGATTTTGAATCGCGAATGGTACCGGCTATCGTTGCTTTACCTTGCAGGTTATCGGTTCGCGGACCAATGGTATATAATTTTTCTTCGGCAAGCTTTTTCTTTTTCTCTCGCTGTTCAAAATCGGTATAGTCGAATGAAGGAGCAGGTTTTGTTTTGGTTTCATCCTGTCCAAAAAAATCAATCGGGAGCTCCGTGAGGATTTGCCGTTCGCGTGTAATGTAAATGTTGTTCTGGTATACGTTGTAATGAAATTCGGTTCCCGACAGGATTTTATCCAGTACCGAAGTCACTTCTTCATTGGACACGTTCAGGTCAACGGTAAGGCTATCCGTCCAGGCTGAGTTGTACGACAGTCGGAAATCGGTTTGTTCTTCGATTTTATGTACAACCTGCTCGAATGTAGCCGCTGAAAATTGTGCCGTGATGCGCGTGGTTCGCTGGCTAAATCCGGACGAAGCCATTACCAGGAGAAGAAAAAAGAGAAGGGGTAGTTTTTTTATCATGGGTTTGTTTGGCTACGGTCGTTGAATTCGGCTAATCGGGTAATATACTCTCTCCGGTTTTTACGGAACGGCAACTTTTTGCCCTTGTTTACATATTGCACAGCTTCGCGTTTCTGATCGCCAAATAGTTTAAGCAAGGCACCTTTACTCCTTATGGAGTAGCATACATTGTTCATACAGATATAGTAACGTGTCTTCTCGTCAAACTCGTGAATGATCTCCTGTGCGGTAATCGTTTCCTGCATAATCTTGATGTGCCGCGCGTATGCTCTAGTCTTACCGTTGTAAAGCACTTCATAGTACCCGGGCGAGAGACTGGTATCCGGCCGGTTTGCAAATGTGCGATGATCCGGCAAAGTAAACGAACCCACTTTGTTTTTAGTGAGCTTCATTACGCTGCTGCTGTAATATGTTTCAGTGAGTAATTGATCGGAAGAGATATCGTATAACAAGGGTACATTTTCGTACAGGTACCCATCGTAGTATACGGAACCGAACACCCAGTCATCAGAACCCAGGTACGGATGTTCTTCTTTCAGCGAGAGGTATAATGCGTAATCACTTCCATTATACAATTGCGCCTGGCCTTGAATGGCATTGTTGTAATTCTTAACAGCACTGTTGACGGCAGCAGTAATAAAAGTTGTGTCATTTTTTAATGACTGTGCAAAGGCTGTCTGAGCAAGAAGCCAAAACAGAACAGACGGTAGGAAAGGGGAACGTTTCATGTCAGCGGTTTGGGTAACCACTAAAATATAGCTTTGGACAGTAAACACGCTTACCGCTGAGATAAAAAATACTAATCATCCCCATCGTAGAGACTATTTTAATAAAGTACCAGCGATGTTGTTTGCGCTATAGGTCGATATTTCGATAAGACATATCTATAAAATCTGCGACAATGTCTATTGATGATGGGAGATTGTCATGCTGCAGGAATCGGAGTACAACGCTACCCCTAGGTAGCGACAGGATGGCGGCCAGCGGTATTTGCTGATCGCCATTTCATGCTAATGCCACTTTCGGATTATCCAACCTCAAACCGACTGAGCGACCGCCAGTATTTGTCTTTGAAAATGCCGAAGCTTATTTCAAATGAGTCTGAGAAAGCATGTTGGATTTCGTCAAAGACTTTGGACGGTTTTCTGAAGTCTTTGCACGCAAAGAATATAGCACGTATGTTGTTTGATGTCTCACGGCCAACATTGAGGTAACCTTCAAAATCCTGGAGTTGTCCGGTTATATTGTTTTCGATATCGTCTAATAAACGGAGTGTATCTTCATCTGGCAGTCCACTGTCCTCAACACCATTATAGTTTATTTCAATAATGGCGGTCCAGGGATGAGAGGCTTTGCTGTCCCACGCGAGTAGATCGGTATTGATAACAGCAATCACAGGTTTACCCTCTTCTGTTTCTGCCGTAAAACCGGAGTAATTATCGTTCTCAGTGTTATGGCGTAACCCTTCGTACTTCTCTATAAACTCTTTTTCGCGCCAGATCAGGAAATCCCTGAGCTTGAGTATAGGAACCAGTTCTTTTTCGGCTTCACTTTTCCCAACAACAGTTATGTTGTCAAATGCCGTTGCAAATCTTAGTTCACCAAGGTAATGTTCTAAAAAAATAGAGGTTCCGCTCGAGATAGTTGATGCTGCATTTTCATTAAAGTCATCGTGGTATACAACTGTAATATCTATTTCGTCAGGATGGGCAGGATCTTCCGTAGCGTAAAAAGATAAATTGGAAGTGTTGAACGTATAGCCACTCATGTCGATCTCCACCGAGTTAAGATTTAGTCCTTCCTCATCTACCGGTTGTTTGAGTGCTATAAATTCCCATCCCTTTATTTTGGGAGCCGCCTGAACCAGTTCTTCTACAAATACTATATTTTCGATGACGCCATCAGCAGTAAATGTAAGCCTGGCTATACCATCATCAGGCACTCCGCATGTGAAGTGATAACCATCACGAAGCTCGTCTAACTTGGGAGAGATTATGTTGAAGAAATTCTTTTTAACATCACGCTTCTCTTTGATGACTTTAAACAGATCTCTTTCGTTTTTCTGGAACCAATTCCAGAAGTCTTGGTAAGATTGGATGGGTTCCTCCTTTTTATTGAGGATGTTTTTCAGGAAGTTCATAGGCTGGTATACAAGGGTTACTAACACGTTAATATAGTAAAAATAGACATCGTTGAATTTGGCTTTTGCAAAATAAAATTTGATGTAGTATTCCGGTGGTTATTCTAATTTTTGTTAACATCAATTCGAATATATTGGCTTACTAAACCTATATTTTATGGATATCCGAGGATCGGGCAAATGGATTATCGTAGCAGGTCTTATTGCCTTAAGCAGTATCTTTTTTACATCGATCTCGCTCTATCATACGCTGGGCCTATACCTCTGTCTTATCGAAGCATTCTTTTGTGCTGCTTTTCTGTATATCGGACTTCTGGGGATCGATTCACTCAGTGATATACCTTTCATTACAGAGGCTGAATACCCGAAGCTCAACGATACAGCTACCATGGCGATACCTATAATTGCATTTGTTGTTTTGGGATTTGTCATATCGCTTAACACAGACAATCGACTTGATAACGTGCTGAAGGAAAAGGGAGTTGTTACCACTGCGATGATTCGCGATGGCTTCCAGGTATCGAGACGGTCACGCAGAGGTGCTTCTACTACTTCTGCCATTCAGATAACATTCCGGTTAAAGGATGGGAAACTTTTTAATGCGAGCTCGGATGTAAGTGACGAAGTGTATGAAAATCTGGTGCGCGGGCAAGGCGTAGATATCATCTATCTGCCAACCAACCCATCACTCTTTAAAGTAATTATTGGCAATGAAAATGCCCAGAAGTTTGGAGGTGTTCCCAATCGCGCCATTGAATTCTCCGATCTTGAAAAAGTCCTTGCACTGCATGTCGACAGCGTGCGAGATTACCTCAGTACCATTAGTGTATACTGGACTACAACCATCGAAAAGAGAAATTACTATTATGCCAATGAAAGTAAAAACGAATTGATAGCCCGGAAAAATAATGGTAGCCTGATATACCGGGGACCGATGCTTATGAATATACATAGCTTTCTGAGCGATGTACCCGTACTTGAAAGGATACAAGATACAACGGCAACCGGTGAGACAGTAGGCACTACGTTGCTTACGGAAAAATACCGGATGAAATATAGCCTGGATCTGGATGCCGGAATGCTCACCATCGAACCCCGCTAACTGGCGCAAGTCTCCGACTTGTGCCAGCCTTGTCAGCAGTCTCCAGACTGTTGGAAGCTTACTCAAAATATTTCACATTGAACTCGCCTTCGTAACGACTTAAATCCTGCAAACCTTTTTCACTCACTCTATATTTCTCACAACATTCTGCAGAAGATTTAGAGATTGGATGCTGCTAATTATTCTTTTGGATATTTTGTTTTATCGTCAAAATAATCCGGCGGTATAGAAGATGAAAAGGCCTTATCAAAAGCTTCACATTGCCTTCCATAGTTAGCGCCTAATTGAAAGACATCAAAATCGGAAGCCTTTTCATATACTATAATAGCATAGTTGACCTCATCCCTTACAAAGTGAGCAAGTTCAAAATCTGTTTTATAAATGCTATTATACCAATCAATTGTTTGTTGCAGCATATAGGGTTGATTGGTGATAATGTTAAAATCTTTTTTATGTTGCTCCATTTGAAGGAATAGTAATTGACAATATAAATGAATGCGGGCCTAACATCCGGTCTCCGGATCGATAACTTTAAATCCTAGAATCTCGGATGAAATAGATTTGAGTTTATTAATCCAGTGTTCCCATTCCTCTTCATCCGTCAGCCCCGAAAAAGAAAGCCCGCTAGGTTCTACTGATGCAGTGATATGTTTTTCTGTCTCATCGTAGCTAAACCAATAAGGAATTCCTTCTTCGCCTTCATTCCCTCCTTTGCCAAAGCCTAACCATCCGTCTAGTCGTTCATATATAGAAGGAATTTTATTCCAAATTTCCGGGGCAGTGGTATAATGTATGGTAAGATTTGTGGATTGAAAGTTCATGTCACTTTTTACATGTACTTACAGCTGTGTCGGTGGGAGTTTATACTCAAACACCATCTCACACTTCTTATCTTCATATCTGTGACTGATGATGGTAACGAGCCCTTCCCCATTGTAGCTATATACATCTGTATAGGTTCCTTTATCCGGGCATTCGTTGGCTGTAGTTTCAGCCTGTGTTTCGTAACGTATCAGCTTGCCGATTTGGTCGTATTCGTATTTGTTTTCAAAAGATATAGTGCTTTTATCTTGATAGCCTTTTTCGGTTAAAGGTTTCCATCCTTTGGCATATTGTATCTTGGTTGTAAGAAAGAGTTTGCCATCGATAATGGTTTGTGATTCACCTGCAATGTCTTTATAGGTATAGATAACAACACGGGATGAAGTTGCCGGGCCATTCTCTCCGTAGTAATATTGTGATGCTACTTTCGTTATGCGTCCTGTGTTATCGTATTCATACTTCGTGAAGTCGCTCATGATGTCGGGCATTACCTGACCTTTTGTGTTTCGTTTTTTGGTTTTTATGAGCCTATCCTTCAGGTTGTAGAAATAGTCTGTAATCTCGGGTGGTGCGGGTTCCGTTGACTTTTGTTCTGTGCTGTCCAGATAGCTAAAGGTAAGCCTGAATACTTTTCCAGAGCCATTTCGTTCGAACTCATACATGGAATGTGGCTGTCCGTTGGCGCTATAGTGTATGCGTGCTATAACTTGTCCTCTTTGATCGAACTTGAATTTAATTTCCTTATGACGTGTGTTCGATTGCTGCGCAGAATCCGACAGACTTGTATATACAGTAACTTCCGTTATCCCTTTCTTTTTTATAGCAAGACGGGGAAAAATAGTTTCATAGTCATCTCTGAATTTTAGCGATGAATAAGAGCAACATTCGGATGCGTTTTGTGCCAGTGTTGACTGAACGAGAAAAAGCAATACAATCAGAGAGAGCGGTAGGTGACTTGCGTTCATGAAATAGACTAAGAGAATATTTATAGGGTTAAATTGTTTGATAACGGTTTAAATCCTTAAAAGTTTGGGTTCTACGGTATTGCAAAAATGTTTAAAGGATGTCACGTTTCCAAGATGTTGAGTTCTGGCAAAGCCACAATTTTCAAATATAGTCCGCAGGTAATCTATAAACGTGGTTTGATGAACTTCATTCAGGAAGTAGCCATCGATGCTGCGATGGGAAGTTATTTCGATCCCATAGGCAGGTCCGCCACTGATATTGTCTTTGTGAAGATAGTCTGCACTGAGTTCAAGATAAGGCTTATCATCGCGATCATTTATATCTTCAAGCCAGTACTCATCTGTTACCTGTTCGACCAGATCATCCAAAGGTATAATTTGAATTGGATCTGAGCCTTCCCATAATATATTCTCGTTTGTGGTATAGTCCCAGGCAAAATTGCATGAGCCTACTTTTCTATAGAATAGCTGGAGCGAAAGCGGTACAAACCCGATAGGTTGAACAGCTTTCTCGAGTTGGGCAAAAAGTTTTGATGCGTTGCCAACCGGTTTATTTAAAGGAATCTCAAAGCTATACTGAGTTTCCTTATTAAAGTTGTAATCTATGTTTAGAAGCTCGTGGTAAATTATTTCAAGATTGTAAACGGCACGGTCCATCGTTTCAGTTATGACTGCCTCTACATCCATATAGTGCTTTTCTGTAAAAGCAGCCTGACCTAAATTCGTGATATCAGAATATACCGTTACGGTTTCTCCGTTTTTATAACGCTCGATGAAATGCATAGTTCGTTTGACTAAGGGTAAGGAGTAAATAAAACGATAATTTTTCTTTTTGTGTATAGCAGGCTGATTATAAATGTCATATATGCCCAATCGTTAAGCAGCGACTCGCACGAATGGGGGAGTGACAAGATATACTCCGAAAAAGTATTTTTCAACTGCCTTCGTGTTTCATAACATCCGTTTACCGATCAACACATCCGTAAAACCACGGAGGTGTTTATTTGTGACAAGACAGACAATACTATATATTTTCTCAAAAGACAAAGTAAATCTTACAATCATATTGTTAGCAATGTTAGTATCAATGCCGGTTGATGTTGACTTTAGATTTTTGCGCCTGTTAAAGACAAACAACATGCAACCATACTTCGATAGAGATTATGCAACTATAACTTTTGATGCAAACAGCAATTCACTTATAGGCTCCTGGAAGATGCCTCCGTTATCACATGAGTTTAGAACGTACATGGAAGCTTTACTTTCTGCTATGGAGCATTTTAAAACCGGCAGGGTGGTGGCAAATACAACAAAGATGGGCACGCTGCATCCTGACGATCAGGAGTGGGCATCTATAGAATGGACTAATAGAGCTGTTGCTCACGGGTATTCACATGCTGCTATTTTGTTACCGGGTGATGTCTATTCTCAAATGGCAGTTGAAGATACCATGAATGCTGCGGTAGGCGTCTTGACTTTCTCGTATTTTGAAAATATAGAAAGCGCTTTGCAGTGGATAAAGTCCGTCTGAAGCTCGTCAACTTTTAATCAGTTGATGGCAAATAATCGGTTAAATAATAGAATGACGAATGAAGATATATTTTGAGAGTGATTATTTTGTTGTGAAGTATAGCGAGGCTATACATGCCGTGGTGAATAAGTGGATAACAACTCCTACATCTGTTGAATTCCGGGAAGGCATGGAAATTTTACTACAGGCAATGATACACTATAACGCCAGTAAAGTTGTTTCAGATACTACTTATATGGGCGCTCTTCTGCCGGAAGATCAGGAATGGGCAGCTTCACACTGGTATATGCGAGCGGTTATGGCCGGCTTTTCACACAATGCTATAATAATACCTGCTGATATTTTTACGGAGATGTCAGTGCATGGTACGCTGGATTCTATAGAGGATAGCGTAACGACCACCCGTTATTTCGATACTATAGAAGATGCTTTGGTGTGGGTAAAAAATGTTTAACTGGCGCAAGTCTGGCGACTTGTGCCACACATGAGGACAGTCTTACGACTGTCCTATATTTTTTGTTATTGCTAGTATATAATTACCTGCCCATTATTTTTTTTCGATGCGCAAGTCCCCAATAATGTAATTCTTCCATAACTTTTTCCAGCGACATACCATGCTGTGTAATGGAGTACTCTACTGCAGGAGGAAATGTATCATATACCTCTCTTTTGATCAGCTCATTTATCTCCAGATTTTTCAGTTCTTTCGATAGAATTTTATCGGTGATGCCATTAACCTCTTTTGAAATTTGTTTGAATCGCTTCGGCCCCGATGAAAGCGAAAATAATATAAGCAGCTTCCACTTCCCATCCAGCGCTTCCAATGCATCCCGTATGGAAAGCATATTTTTAGGACATCCACCTGTCGTTAACATCTTCTTGTATAGTTAAATTCTTCCATTACTATCCTTCAGGATAGTGCTATTCATCGCAATAGTAAATATAGATAGGTTTGCCTCATCAAATGAAGAAAAATATAGCGAGATGACAAGTCAACCAAAAAAATCGAGAGCTCTTAATATTATGCTTTGGCTCATGCAGATTCTTTTAGCCGTTATGCTGCTCTGGGCAGGCTTTACAAAATTGTTTGAACCAATCGAAAAGCTATCCGCTATGTGGCCGTGGACAGGGCAGGTGCCAGTTACATTTGTAAAATTTACCGGTATAGTAGATGTGCTTGGTGCTACGGGATTAATATTACCTTCGCTACTTCGCATTAAGCCGAAACTTACACCAGTAGCCGCTATAGCACTTTGTGTATTGATGGTATGCGCGATTGTTTTCCATGTCTCCAGAGGAGAGGCATCGCATATTGGGATAAATATAGTTTTTATAGGTATAGCAGCGTTTGTTGCTTGGGGAAGGTCTAGGAAGGCAGCTATAGCACCTCGATAAAGGCGAGAAATCATTTTCCTTTGTCGATTTTCTCAATAGTCCTTTCAATTAATTTCATTTCCCCATCAATAAGCTTTTTGCGAGTTGTTATCCGTTGATCCGGATTATTTGTGTCGTCTGCTATCTCTATTTCCTCAACTAAAGTTATCTGTTCATTTATATATTTGTAAGTGCTCACCCGTGGTTGCAGCAGCCCGAGCGCCACGATGATGTAATGCAAAGTTTTCAATGACTTACCGTCCTGCTCCGGACTGGTCGTTTAGGAATTGATATCTGCCTCTACAACCGATTTGATAAACTGGTTTCGGGTTACAAGAAACGAAGTCATGTAGCGCTTTAGAATTAATGCATTGAAAATTTTGCCAGCTATACTATACGGAACTTCGTATTGGAATCTGTCAGTCATTATAGTCTTGCCATTTTTCTCTTCGAAGTGATGTTCATGCCGCGTACTCTTAAAGGCACCCTTCAGCATTTTGTCTTCAAAGAAATAAGGGCGGTTTAACTTTGTTATTTCAACTGACAATTGTTGTCTTATTCCGAAATGTGTTGCCTCCCAGGTTATAGTGTCACCTAACTCGCAAAGTCCGCTTGTGCGGCCTGCTATAGCTTTTTCATTTGTTTGTTTTGTTGAGCGTTTATGGATATCAATATCGCGCGCTGCATCGAAACATTTTTGGATATCGGCTTTTAATTCGGTTACCAGATATATTGTTGTCATCTAACGGTATTATCGTATTACTTGACCGTTTTTATAGTTCTCTATCGCATATATAGTTCCGTCTTTATTGTACCAAACATGCTCGCCTTCTTCCTTTCCGTCTTTAAACATTCCCTTGCTTTCAATTTGCTCGTTCGGATAGTAAAAGATAAACATACCATTCCTTATGCCATTTTTAAACTCACCTTTTAATTTTAGCATACCGGTTGCAATAGCTCTCCACTCCCAAGGTCCTTCTGTAGTCCCATTTTTAAAAGTTCCAATAACAAATTCATCCTTATCATATTGCCATGCCTTAAAACCCCCGGTTCGTATATCAGAAGAAAAACTCTCTTCTCTAATTACCCTACCCAAAGAATCCCACATTATCCACTTACCCTCTTTCTTGCCATTGTAATGATTGCCTTCATAGTATTTTCGTCCATTCTTATACCAATTGATCCAATGCCCTTCAGGGAGTCCATTTTTGTAGATTCCTTCAGACTGTTTCTGATTGGTTAAATAGAAGAGCGTCCAATGTCCTTCTTTTTTGCCCTCCCTATAATGACCCAATCCTTTGAGCCCTTCCAGGTAGGTTGTATCTATTTGTGCAAAAGACATTGTACAGTAGACGCTTAGTAATGTTGCAAGGATGAATCTTCTCATAAGCTCAATGATGCCCATCAGAATCACCGGCCTCCGGGACTCTGATGTTTTAGTAAAAAGATCGGTAAATTTATACTTTCAGTAATGTCAATTTTGTTTTTTGATTTGCTGTTATTACACCTGAAGATACAAGCGTCATCAAACCATCGTAAGAAATCCATCGTCCTTTTTCAATGGAGAATTCTGCAATTGCCTGATGCATAAACATCATAGTCGTTTCTATTTTTTCTCCTTGATTATTTGATCGTGCAGGTGCGTAAAATACTCCCTTTACATATTCTACAATGTTATATTTAACAACAGCTATATTTTCATTATTCACTTTTTTAATATCAATCAACTTCACTTCGTTGACTTTATATGAGCTGTCGCAGTTAAAATTCTGATCGTTGGAAATCAGATTTATGTCAAGCTCCCAAGTGTCGCCTATTTTTACAGGCTTTGTAGGTAGCTCGAAGAACACGGAAATTAAATTCTTCTGATTACTCTTTACCCAAAAGCTGTGGATGCCTCCTTTTTGATAGACCGAGCCGCGCAGAACAACGCCTTGGTTCATGGTTTGCAATCTCGTTATCATCTCTTTCTTTACCTCATCGAGAGTGTCCAGAGAGAGTTGTGTGTTTTTGTTTAAGTTCGCTACTACTGCAATGTCGATAATACCCGATCCTTTATTTGATAACGTAGTTACAAGATCAACACTGTTGAGAGACTCATTTATCTTTTTAAATATAGACTTAACTTGGGCTAGACCGACTTTAGTACTGTCTGAAAATAATTTATTAAGTGAGCCTAAATTTAAATTAATAGACGAGGTGTCAATGTTAGTCATCATCGTTAAATAAGACAGCTTTTCCTGCTTTCCGATTTTCCAATCCAGATCTACCGTTTGTTTCTTTTGAGAAAAGGCATTTGATGTTAGGAGGACTAGTGTTATTGCTAGTAATTTATTAGGTGACATTCTTATGAATTTTAATGTACTAATGAGTGATTTTAGAGCTTTTTTGTGAAGCTTATCAACAGGCATCAAGAGTTTCGGAGGTTAGGAACCTATGGATATTAATATTGCTTAGATATAGCATAACGACTCAACGTAACCATGACTTGTTTGCTTTTATCGCAAAGCAAGCCCCGTCAGAGTCGCTACTGTATTTCTAATAAATCAGTCCTTATGTTTTTCCAATGCTTGAACATGCTGTTCACCATTGCCGGTGCTAGTGTTGAATCTTTACCAGTTAGTACTTTTAAATTATATTTTGATATTATTTCTTCTCTTGGTTGGAAGGAATAATAAACACCAACATGAACAGCTTGCCCGGGAGCAACTCTGACTTCTAACTCTTTTGTTTCAGGTATTATTCTGCTATCGGTCGGAATATCTTTGGGTCTTTTATTTTCATTGAGTTTATACAGTTCGAGAAGTTTGTCGTCATAGTTGTAGGTCTTCGGATTTTCAAAGAATTGTTTTCCATCGCTGCCCGATGGAACTATATATCTGACAAAAATGACTTCGGTGGAATTGTTCGCAATAACAAGATTCACTGCCCACGAGCAACTAGTCATTAGGACAGCGAGAAATCCAAATAGAAATAGGTTGATTGTCTTTGTCATTTTAGCAAGATCGGTAAATCTAAAAATTAAAGCGTACAGTTTGATACCCCATCAGAGTCACCGGTCTCCGGGACTCTGATGTTTAGTAGCAACATCGGTAAAACTATAAGAGACAATATATCCTCACTGTTAAATTAAGACGGTTCTAAAGCGAACCACTCATTTTTTCAACGGCTCATAGTATAGCACTATTTGACCACCTCCAAGTGTTTTTGTTTTTGCAAGCTTAAGAACAATGCTGTCGTTTATGTTTTTAAAGAG
>DJFR01000022.1:73222-73577 GCA_002432545.1 Flammeovirgaceae bacterium UBA5867
ACTACCGTTGGCCAGTAGCTTTCCATGAGCTGGTATGTTATTCTTCCGTATACGAGGTCGCCTGCGCTACGTAATAGGTCGGTATAGTGTTGATGCAGTTCGTCATCTGCTATAGCAGATGTATGATCACAAAACCCATCGAGTGTCATATTGATTGATGCAACTAGTTTTCTCATAACTTTTGTTTTAAATCAATTGTCAAAAATTTTATGCCGGGTGGAAGATTAGGTTGATGGACTATATATACGATTCTGCTACTAAGCATCAGCGTCCCGGAGGCCGGTGACTCTGATGGGGATGCTAAAGATTCTCCAGAGCATGGACACTCTTGTTGCTTAAAAATTCAAAATACCCT
>DJFR01000019.1:0-4236 GCA_002432545.1 Flammeovirgaceae bacterium UBA5867
CTATTCCCTATTCCCCATTCCCTATTCATTTTCCAACTTGTCCCCAACGTAGTTGGTGGATTTTCCATTCTTGGTATCTTTGCATCCATGGATTATCTCAACAGCCTCAATGAAAGCCAGCGCGTTGCCGTTGAACACACCGAAGGACCTACTATGGTGATCGCAGGAGCCGGATCCGGCAAGACCCGCGTGCTGACGTACCGCATCGCTTACATGATGCAAAAAGGCATCGATCCGTTCAATATCCTGGCGCTGACTTTTACCAACAAGGCTGCAAAAGAAATGCGCGAGCGTATCGAAAAAGTTGTTGGCCACGATGCCCGTAATTTATGGATGGGAACTTTCCACTCGGTGTTCTCCCGAATTCTGCGCGCAGAAGCACATCACCTGGGCTACCCGCACGACTTTACGATTTATGATTCTGATGATTCGAAATCACTCATCCGAAATATTGTAAAGGAGATGGGACTTGATGATACTGTTTACAAAGTCAATACAGTATATAGCAGGATCTCCGCTGCCAAAAACAGATTGATCAGTTGGGAAGATTATCTGCGCAATGCAGAGTTGATGGGCGATGATGCAGCAAACCTTCGTCCGGAGATAGGCAAGATATATAAGACGTACGCCATGCGCTGTTTTAAATCAGGCGCCATGGACTTTGACGATCTGTTATTCAACACCGATAAGCTTTTCAAAGAACATTTAGAAGTACTGAATAAATATCAGCATCGTATTCAATATGTACTGGTAGATGAGTTTCAGGATACCAACCTGTGCCAGTACTTCATCATTCGTAAACTCTCTTCTGTAAAGGAAAATGTTTGCGTGGTGGGTGATGATGCACAAAGTATATATGCATTTCGCGGAGCGGATATCACCAACATTCTGAACTTTGAGCGTGACTACCCGGACCTGAAAGTCATCAAGCTTGAACAGAATTATCGTTCCACTCAAAATATAGTGCAGGCTGCTAACTCGGTAATCAAACGAAACCGTGCACAGCTTCCTAAAAATGTATGGACTGCCAATGAAGAAGGCAATCTCATTGAGCTGATCAAAGCTGTATCCGACAATGAAGAAGGAAGACTGGTAGCTACTTCTATCTTCCAGGAGAAAATGCAGCATCAGCTTAAGTTCAGCGACTTTGCTATACTATACCGAACCAACAGCCAGTCGCGTGCTATAGAAGAAGCTCTGCGCAGAATGAACATCAAGTATAAAGTTGTTGGTGGTTTGTCGTTCTATCAGCGCAAGGAGATCAAAGACCTCCTCGCCTATCTGCGCTTTACCATGAACCAGCAGGATGAAGCTTCGTTCCGCAGGATCATTAATTTACCAAAGCGTGGTATAGGAGATTCAACGGTTGATAAAATTGTTGTAGCTGCGAACGATCATGGTACTTCCATTTGGGAAATTCTGCAGAATGCAACACCGTTTGTAGGCGGAAGAGTAGCAGGGCCGATCGATGATTTTGTGGCAATGATCAAACGCTTTACAATCGAGATACAACGTAAAGATGCTTATGACGCTGCGTTTGAAATTGCAAAAGGTTCAGGATTGCTTCGCGAGCTATATGAAGATAAAACTGTAGAAGGATTAAGTCGCTATGAGAACGTTCAGGAATTGCTGAACGCGATCAAGGAATATGTAGATGATCCGGAGCGTCAGGATAAAACACTGGGCGCATTTCTTCAGGAGGTATCATTAGTTACTGGTCAGGATGAAGACAAAGACAAAGATCCTGATAAGGTAACACTCATGACCATACACATGGCCAAGGGACTTGAGTTCAAGTATGTATATATGGTGGGAATGGAAGAAGATCTTTTCCCATCGCAGATGATGATCAGCAGTCGTGCAGAACTTGAAGAAGAAAGACGCTTGTTCTATGTGGCGATCACGCGCGCTGAGAAACGCCTGTTCCTCTCCTACGCATTAACGCGCTATCGTTTTGGAAGATTGAAGAACTGTGAGCCGAGTCGTTTCCTCGATGATATCGATCAAAGCTTTATCAAAGTAAGTACGAAGTTCTCCGGACTCGAGTCAGCACCACCGCCTACAGATTATGCCAAGAAGCTGGTAACGGGAATAAAGAAGACAATTACCTCTGCTCCCGCTGCGCAGAAACCAACAGCCTATAAAGCTCCTGCGGATTTTGTGCCCAGCGATACTTCAGGATTGAAAGAAGGCATGAAAGTAGAGCACCCCAAGTTTGGGTTCGGCACAGTATTACAAATGGATATGTCGGGCGCAGACCGCAAGGCCAAGATCAATTTCACGGAAATTGGCGAAAAAACCCTGCTGTTGAGCTTTGCCAAACTGAGGATCGTGGAAAACTGATTTTGGCGTTTTTATATATTCCTGTAGCTTTGTTAGAAGTGAAGAGGAGAAGAATGTACCTAATACTCAGCCTGAAGGGCCTTTAGAAGAAGGATCCGACAAAAAGAAAAAAGAAGCTCATGAAGATATTGAAAGATCTGAAGNNGCCTTTCTATTACTTTCAGATTACCTTAAGCCAATAGAAACAGATTTACTTTTAGCCAAATCAATATTCGAAAACTATATTCTATAGAAAAACATAGCTCGTTTATTTTTATAGAATACGTTTAGAACACTAAAGAAAATATCACAATCGTACCTCATATAGAATTTATGATCGGAGAATACAACACCCAACGTCCGGGTATCATTTTGAAAGAATACGGACGCAACGTTCAGAAGCTGGTAGAGTATATCAGAAATATACCTGATAAGGAGAAGCGCACAGAGCTTTCGTATACGTTGATCGAACTCATCAAACAACTCACGCCATCTATTAAAGAACAGGGCGATGATCCACAACGCATGTGGGATGACCTGTATATCATTGCCGATTTCAACCTCGATGTAAACAATCCTTTCCCGGTGCCGGAGCGCGAAATACTCTTCAAGAAACCAATGAAAGTTGAGTATCCGCAGAGCAACATCCGCTTCAAGCACTATGGTAAAAATATTGAGAAGCTTGTAAAAGAAGCGTTGAAGAAAGAAGATCCGCAGGAGCGCCAGGATGCTATTATATACCTTGGCAAACTGATGAAAACTTTCTACGCTAACTGGAACAAGGAGCCGCTTGACGACTCGGTTATCCTGCGTGACATTCAGCAAATGTCGGGCGGTGCGTTGAACATGACGATTGATCGCGTACGCGAAGACAACCTGTTCGAGAAACTATACAAAGAGCGCAAGAAGGTAAGACCTCAGGGCAACGGAGGTCATCAGCACCAGCGTCAGGGCGGACATCGTCCGTTCAACAAGAACAAAGGTGGCAATCAGAATTTCCGCAGAAGAAGAGATCAGTAAATTCTGCGGTATAACAATTTTATTCAGGTACGATTTTGTCAATTGAGTATTGATAATAAGCTATTGTTTTTAAATGAGTGTATTCAAAATTAAAGGCGGGAAGAAACTAAAAGGTGAAATCGTTCCGCAAGGCGCCAAAAACGAAGCATTGCAAATTGTAAGCGCGGTTCTTCTTTCTGCAGAACCCATTACAATCCACAACATCCCGGATATCGTGGATGTGAACAAGCTGATCGAACTGATCGGTGACCTGGGCTGCAAAGTTGAAAAGCTCGGCACCGGCTCATACCGTTTTACTTCATCAGACATTAACACGCAATTTCTTGAGACGGATACGTATCGTAAAAAGGCAGCTGCGCTTAGAGGTTCCGTTATGTTGCTCGGTCCTATATTAGCCCGCTTTGGTAAAGCTAGTTTGCCTAAACCAGGTGGTGATAAAATTGGCAGACGCAGACTGGATACACACTTTCTCGGCTTTCAGAAACTGGGAGCGAAATTCAACTTCGATTCAAGCGAACATCTTTTCCATATTGATGCTTCTGAACTTACCGGCTGCTATATGTTGCTGGATGAAGCTTCTGTTACGGGAACGGCTAACGTAGTGATGGCGGCTGTACTCGCAAAAGGCACAACGACTATATACAACGCAGCCTGCGAACCTTACCTGCAACAGCTTTGTATGATGCTGAACCGCATGGGCGCCAAAATATCAGGCGTAGGCTCCAACCTCCTCACCATTGAAGGTGTAACCAAGTTAGGCGGCACAGAACATACCATGCTTCCGGATATGATTGAGATCGGCAGCTTCATTGGTCTTGCGGCCATGACGCAGTCAGAGATCACGATCAAAAATTGCCGCATCGATATGCTGGGTATCATCCCCGATATATTCAA
>DJFR01000019.1:4288-5820 GCA_002432545.1 Flammeovirgaceae bacterium UBA5867
GCTACACAAGCGAAAGGTACCGTGCTCATCCACCAGAAAATGTTCGAAAGCCGTTTATTCTTCGTAGACAAGCTTATCGATATGGGCGCACAAATTATACTCTGCGATCCGCACAGAGCTAACGTGATTGGTCTCGACCGGAAGCAACAGTTAAAGGGTATAAAAATGTCGTCACCGGATATACGTGCCGGTGTAGCATTGCTTATCGCAGCACTTTCGTCAAGTGGCACCAGCGAGATCTCCAACATTGAACAGATCGATCGCGGTTATCAAAATATAGAAGCTCGCTTAAAGGCGATTGGCGCAGACATCGAGCGCATCAGCGCTTCGTAACACTATCATTCAAATAACGGAACAGCATCACCAGGTGCTGTTCTTCTTTTAGATTCAGACCATTCTTTTTTATATACTGATCCATCTCATCAGTATACTCAGCAGGTATAATTTGTTGCAGCGATTTCCTGTTCTTGAATTCCGTCATCGGTTTACCTGCTACAGCCACATAGTACTTTTTATCATCTATAAATTCATCATACTCGCGGCCCGCGCTATATGCACCCTGGTAGCTCGCCTCCTTGAATATTTTTATATTCTTTTTGAGAAGCTGAATATCACCAGGCGCCAGCACTTGAAAATATAGTATTTTATCATCTTCACCTGTAACCTTTGTGAAATGCAGGGAGTCTGTGCCGGTATATATACTGAACCGATCTACCAGTTTTTTATGAATAACATATTCGCTGCCGTTACGGGCAATGATCAGTTCATTATCATGTGCATCGAAATTTACTTTCGGGTACGTTACTGCCTTCTTATCCGTCATGTAAATTTTAGCGGGAGCAAAATCCGACAGTAATGTAACAGAGCCTTTTACGCCTTTGTAGCGATTATCAAATGTGCGGGCAGTATAGCTGCCGGCTCCCAGCATGTTTACATTGTTCTGCGCTTCCAGACTGTTCACTTGTGCATAGAGTGGTATACCTCCGATGAAGAGCAGAATCGTAGCAATAAGTTTCATAGATATTCAAGGTTAATGCAGATACAGGTAATTAATACCGTGTATATACATCACTCAAGATACAAAGCCGGAACAGTTTATCCAGCTTTTAAATAGTACAATGTTATAATTCTATACGAAGGGCTACCGGGCAATGATCAGACCCGAGGTATTGATTATAGATGGCAGCATCTTTCACTTTATCCATCAGCGATTCAGACACCAGGAAATAATCAATGCGCCAGCCTACGTTTTTAGTGCGGGCGTTGAACAGGTAATTCCAATAGGTATACTTTACTTCTTCCGGATAGAAACGTCTGAAGGTATCGATAAAACCGGATTCAAGCAGGCGCGTAAAGCCATCGATCTCGCGCTGGGTATAACCTGCTGATTTATTATAGTTCTCTTTCGGACGTGCTATATCTATAGCCTGGTGCGCTACGTTGAAATCGCCACAGGCAATAACCGGTTTTCTGCGCGTAAGCCAGTTCAGGTATTCGGTAAACTCTTTATCCCAACGCTCGCGATAATCGAG
>DJFR01000019.1:5854-14025 GCA_002432545.1 Flammeovirgaceae bacterium UBA5867
TCGTATGTTACCTGGATCGGTTCTACTTTGGAAAGAATAGCCGTACCGGAATATCCTTTTCGTGCTTTGGATGAATTGATATAGGTATGATAGCCGGGCACCAGTTCCAGTGCAGAACGCACCTCTTCTACTGCAGCTTTGGTTTCCTGAAAACAAAGAATATCAGGATCCATTTCCTTTACATCCTTTAAGAAATCTTTTTTAATGATCGAGCGAATTCCGTTTACGTTCCAGTTTACCAGATGCATGTATACAAACAATTAGCGGTTATCAAAATTACTGCGCGCGTGCAGTGTAACAAATTCAGATGCTATTTACGATTCAGGCGTAAAACAAAAAAGCCCTGCACGTATGTGCACAGGGCTTCTTGTTATACTTTCGTATGATTAAGCTTTCTTCGCAGCTTTCGCTTTGAATTCTTCTTTAATCTGTTCGATATCTACGTTCTTGATAACCGGCTTAGCATTCTGGATTTTAAGCGACTGGCGTCTTACTGCTGATAGCGCTTTGTCTTTACGGTTTTTTCTCTTAAGTCTTGTTACAGCCATGGCACTTTTCTTTAAAAGGAGCGCAAAAATAACCGCGTTTTTCTGAATTACAAAGTATTGATCTACTTTTTTATCAAATCCATTGCACCAAGTTCACGAAGAAGACGCAAAGAAGCACAAAGAAAATCCCTCTGTGAAACTTTGTGCCTACTCTGTGTTCTTTGTGTAATGGATTTTAGTCCGATCATCGTCCCTGCTCTTCAAATCCTCAATTTCCTGTTTAGCTTTGCGGCCATATTATGGAAAAACCGACATTACCAAAGGGAACACGCGATTTCGGGCCGGTTGTTATGGCCAAGCGGCAATTCATTTTCGAGAACATCCGAAAGGTATTTCAGAAGTATGGCTTTCAACCACTGGAAACTCCGGCCATGGAAAACCTCTCTACGCTTACGGGAAAATATGGCGAAGAAGGCGATCAGTTACTCTTTAAAATTCTAAACTCTGGTGATTTCCTGAAAGACGTGGACAACCAGAAACTCGAAGCTCGTAACTCAAAGCTCATCACTTCCAATATATCTGAGAAGGGACTTCGCTATGACTTAACTGTTCCCTTCGCACGTTACGTGGTAATGAATCGTAATGAAGTAAGTTTTCCATTCAAGCGTTACCAGATTCAACCGGTATGGCGTGCCGATCGTCCTCAAAAAGGAAGATATAGGGAGTTCTATCAATGCGATGCCGATGTAGTAGGTACAAACTCACTCATCTGCGAAGCCGAGATCATTCTCATGATCAAAGAAGTATTCAAGGGCCTCGGTATAGAAGACTATAGCATCAAGATCAACCATCGTGGTATACTTTCGGGTATAGCAGAACATATTAAAGCTGTAAATGAGACAGCGTTGTTTGTCGCCATTGATAAACTCGATAAGATTGGTGAAGATGGTGTGAGACAAGAATTACTTACGAAAGGCTTTGACGATGCGAGCATCACCACGCTCTTTAAAATCCTGGGTGTTAAAGGATCGGTAACAAACAAAATTGCTTTTCTCGCAGCACACCTCGACACAACACAACATGGCATGAAGGGTCTGCGTGATTTACAGGAAGTACTCAACATTCTGAAAAGTTATGGAGCCACTACCGACCACGTTGATTTTGATATAGCACTCGCCCGTGGCTTGAGTTATTATACCGGATGTATATTCGAGGTAAAGATCAACAATGTAGCGATCGGCAGTGTTAGTGGTGGTGGACGTTACGATAACCTCACACAATCTTTTGGAGACAAGGACAATCTTCCCGGTGTAGGCTTCTCCTTTGGGGTTGATCGGATTTACGATGCCATGGAAGAATTAAAACTCTTCCCGAAAAATGCACAGGTATCTTCTACCGTATTAGTTTGTCATTTTGACGATGAGAGCTTTCACTATGGCCTAGGTGTACTTACACAATTGCGCAGTGCCGGTATAGCTTCGGAAATATATCCTGATCAGTCCAAGCTCAAAAAACAGCTTGACTTCGCTAACAAGAAAGGAATTCCGTATACCATTGTGATCGGATCGGAGGAAGTGAAAAGCGGATCGCTTCCGTTTAAAGACATGGAGAAAGGTGAACAGGAAAAACTGGCGATCGATCAGATCATTTCTAAACTACAGAGATAACTTATAACTTTTCTGTATACTATATTCTGAACCCATCGCTGAACTGAATATATTTAGCAAATCATGGCAGTGCATTTTATCTCCGACCGGCAATTAACGCTTCACGATCTGTCCGCTATACTGGCCGGAGATATTACTGTGCAACTTTCTGAAGAAGCCAAACAAAAAATAACGCACTGCCGCCAATACCTGGATCAGAAACTTGCTACTACGCAACAACCCATCTATGGTATTAACACAGGTTTTGGTTCGCTGTATAATCGAAATATATCGCACGACCAGTTAGAGCGTCTGCAGGAAAATCTTGTAAAGTCGCACGCCTGTGGTACCGGGCCGGAAGTACCGCCTGAGATTGTAAAGCTGATGCTTTTCCTCAAGGTACAATCGCTGGCCTATGGCTATTCGGGAGTACAGCTCGAAACAACGGAGCGGCTGCTGGCCATGCTCAACGAACAAGTATACCCGGTGATCTACGAGATGGGATCACTCGGTGCTTCGGGTGACCTTGCTCCTTTAGCACACCTTACATTACCATTGATTGGTCTTGGAGAAGTATACTATAACAACCAGCGACTAACCGGAGAACAGATCAACCAGAAACTTAACTGGTCAACTATACATTTCCAGGCGAAGGAAGGGCTTGCATTGCTCAACGGTACACAATTTATGAGTGCCTATGGAAGCTGGTGTATACTGCATGCGCATCGGCTGATGCAATTGTCCAATATGATTGGCGCGCTTTCGCTGGATGCTTTTGATGGTCGTATAGAACCTTATCATGAATCCGTGCATGCTATTCGTCCGCAGAACGGACAAGTTAAAACGGCTGCAGCTTTTCGTGAACTTTTACAAGGAAGCGAGCTGATCGGCCAGCCTAAAAAACATGTGCAGGATCCATACTCCTTCCGGTGTATACCGCAGGTACATGGTGCAAGCTGGGATGCTATCGGGTATGTAACCAACGTTATTCTCACCGAAGTAAACAGTGTTACCGACAACCCGAATGTTTTCCCGGAAGATGATCGCATTATATCAGCCGGTAATTTTCACGGACAACCACTTGCCCTGGCATTAGACTTCTTGTCGATTGCTTTGTCAGAGCTGGGCAATATATCCGAGCGTAGAACGTATCAGCTTATCTCGGGTGTTCGCGACTTGCCGAATTACCTCGTAGCGAATCCGGGTATAAATTCAGGATTGATGATTCCACAATATACCGCTGCATCGCTGGTGAGTCAGAATAAACAATTGGCTACTCCGGCTTCCGTAGACTCGATCGTATCGTCTAACGGACAGGAAGATCATGTGAGTATGGGATCAAATGCCGCGACTAAAGCGTACAGAATTGTCAACAATCTATATTCTATCCTGGCTATAGAACTCATTACCGCTGCACAGGCACTCATGTTTCGCAGGCCGTTAAAAACTTCTCCCCTTCTGGAAGAGTTTGCTTATACTTTCCGCGAGCATGTTCCGTTTATTGAAGATGACCGTGTATTGCATCACGACATTGCAAAGGCGGAATTATTTTTNNAGGCTGGAGTCAGTATAACAGCGCGAATAATAAATTTACGGTAAGCGAGGTAAAGGGCTGTGCCGGACTTAACATCCAGGTTACGCACCACGTTACTCCCGCTTGCGGAACCAGCGGTATATTTTGTGTGATTGATTATGGCGATGGAAGACCTGCACAACCTTTTGTAAGCGGTGACATTGCAAACTATCCGACAGCGGGAAACTTCAATTTGAAAATTATATACTCCACTACCGTTGTTGACAATGACAATATAGATGTTTCGATTACTCCGAATGATCCGCCTGCTTTTGAACCGTATTCATGCAATGGCAACCAAGTGTCAGTTAAAGTGACGGAGAGTAAATATGCATACTATATTTTCAATTATAACGATGCTACCGCACAAGTTACAAAGCCTGCCAATACGGCTACTGATATTCACACCTACGCAGCACCGCCCCCCTCTACGCGCAATGTCTCCGTGCGTGGTTACAACGGACCGGGTACTGCTGATAACTGCGTTAGCAACACATTGCCAGTAACGGTTGCTGCAACTTTACCAGCCGCAACAATAACTCAAACCGAAGTGATGGATGCATCTTCTGTTAAAGTTGATTTTGCATCATCGCCTTCGATTCAATACAGGTTTATGATTGCTACAAATAATGCAACGAGCTTTCAGCAGTATAAACAGATCTATAGTCCTGCGGCCGCTACGCTAACGGAAACTATACCAAGCATTCGCCCTGATGATAATTATTATTGCTTTCGGGTAGATACTTATAACCCGTGCGGTAATAATGTAGCGGCTGTCTCTCCTATCGTATGCAGTACAAACTTTGATGTAGCCGCACAAAACAATCAGAACAACTTAACCTGGAATGTTGCGAATGCCTCCGGGGCACATCCGCTCGCCAATTTTACAGTTGTAAAAAACAGCACGGCTATAGCACCAACACTGGCTGCCAACCAGCGTGCCTATAGTGATACTGATGTAGTGTGCGGAACCTCGTATACCTATAGACTCGAGTCCAATTATCCCGGCAACGTTAAAAGTCTTTCATTACCCAAGACAGTAACAGCTTTCTCCAGCGATATACCGGCTGCAATTCAAAACATCAGTGCCGTAGTAAATCCGGCCGGGACAGAAGTACAACTTTCGTGGATACAAGACCCGGCTTACAACGCATCGGAATATACTATACTAAAATCGGATAACGGAGGCTTTACACCGCGTGGCACATCTGACCAGACAACCTTTACCGATAGTGAATATACCACAGCTTCAGGTGCATGCTATAAGATCGAGTATGTCGATGCCTGTAACAATCGCAGTACACAGAGTCGTGAAGCTTGTCCTGTAGCGTTAACTGGAAATGTACAAGGCAATAATGTCATCACCATCAACTGGACAGCATATAACGGCTGGGTTACTGGTACTAAAAACTACATCATCGAAAAATATGATGCCGATGGCACATTGCTTCAAACTGTTGACGCGGGCTCGACCACAACCTATACCGATAATGCGCAGGATGTAGACAACCAGGTATATTACTATACTATATATGCTTACCCGGTGGATGGAACGGTAGCAGAATCTGTATCCAACACCGTAGAGACGATCAAGCAACCCAATCTTTTTTATCCTACCGGATTTACACCCAACCACGATGGTCTCAATGATAACTTTACGGTCTACGGACAATTTGTAGCGAAGTTCGAGATGAGAATCTTTAACCGCTGGGGCGAGATGATGTATACCACCGATGATCTTACCGGTGCCGGATGGGATGGTACCTATAAAGGTTCACTCATGCCTGAGGCTACCTATGTATTTAAAGCGAACATCACCGACCTGCTGGGAAGAACATTCGAACGCTCGGGCTCTTTCTTTCTCATTCGTAAAAAATAGTACAATTCACGTAGCGACAATCGAACACAGGTTTACTTCGTAAATCGCATTTACTATTTGTACCTTTGGCCTTTTAATTTCCGGACCCCGTAAAACAATACAGTATGTTTGACATGATGAAAATGATGGGCAAGATGAAAGAAGTTCAAGCCCGTATGAAGGAAGCACAGGATAATCTGGTAAATATACGTGCACACGGTGAAGCCGGTGCAGGTATGGTAAAGGCAACTGTTAATGGCAAGAAGCAACTGGTATCATTGGACATTGACCCTTCACTTTTAAAAGGTGATGATAAAGTTATTGTACAAGACCTGGTAGTAGCAGCCGTAAATAAAGCTTCTGAAGAAGCCGAAGTACTTGCCAAAGAAGAGCTGCGCAAAAGTACAGACGGTTTATTACCCAACATTCCAGGCTTAGACTTAAGCGGTCTCATGGGATGAGCCATACCGCTGTAGTTATTCTGAATTATAACGGGGAGAAATTTTTAAAACAGTTTCTCCCTTCGGTTATCACTCACTCACCGGAAGCAGAGATCATTGTAGCCGACAATGGTTCCACCGATCAATCCATCACACTGCTTGAAAAAGAATTTCCATCCGTCAGGATTGTTCGTCTTGATAACAACTACGGATACTGTGGCGGGTATAACCGCGCCCTTCGCCAGGTACAAGCCGACTATTATGTATTATTAAATTCCGATATAGAGGTAACATCGCAGTGGCTTCAACCGATGATCGCGTTGCTTGATACCAATTCATCTATAGCCGCACTTCAGCCAAAGATACTCTCCTATCATAATCGTATCGTATTTGAATATGCCGGTGCAGCGGGCGGTATGATGGATGCGCTCGGCTATCCTTTCTGCAGGGGAAGAATATTTGATTATGTAGAAGAAGACAAAGGACAGTATAACGATATGCGTCCGGTATTCTGGGCAACAGGGGCTTGTCTCATGATACGCTCAAAGGCTTATCATCAGTTCAAGGGACTTGATGAAGATTTTTTCGCGCACATGGAAGAAATAGACCTTTGCTGGAAACTTCATCGTGATAATCAGCAGGTATATTATTGTGGTGCGAGTACAGTATACCATGTAGGAGCCGGTACACTTGGCTATGAAAATCCGCGCAAGACCTATCTTAACTTCAGAAATGGTCTCTCACTTATCTTCAAGCACTTCGATACCACAGAGTTACTCTATAAATTTCCCGTGCGTATAGCCCTCGACTGGCTCGCGGCCTTCATGTATCTGTTAAAAGGCAAGACTGGTAATTTTGCCGCGGTGTTCAAAGCACATATCAGTTTTATACGCGCTATAGGTAATAACTGGCGGAAACGCAGGCAATTACATATACAGTACCCACTCTATAATAGAGTAAGTCTATATTCCGGCATCGTTATAATCGACTTCTTCCTTCGTGGTAAACGAAAGATCGATCAATAATCCCAGATAGGTTTACGCTTGCGCAGATGTTTGCGCATGTTCATTACAAATGCAATAGAAAGGTATACGATCAGCGGAGAGCCGAACGTTATAAAGGAGGTATAGATAAAAAACAGTCGTATACTGGATGTAGCTACACCCAGCTTTTCACCCAGATGCGTGCACACCCCGAAAGCCTGACTCTCAAAGAAGTCCTGGATTTTATCCGTTAGTTGATTCATATTGTCTACACATTTAGATTTTCAACTTGTCAAAAAGTTGATTTATCGAGCAAAAATCCGGCTTACAAATATAACAGCCTCAGGCCCTTATTATTACCTATCTCATCTTATTTTTTTGAGTATAATTGCAAAAAAATACACATAAGTATAGTTTTGCAACCTGTTAAAAATCAAACAATAAACCACAATCCAATGAGAAAAGTAGTTTACTCATGTCTGGTCTTCGGTGCATTGACCCTTGCGGGCTGTACGCTGCCCAAGATGGTGAAGATGTCGAAAGAGCAGCAGCTCACTGTTACACCAAACCCGCTGGAAGTTCACAAAGACACAGTTGCCTTTGAAATGGCAGCTAACCTCCCTGTTAAGATGTTGAAGAAAGGTACAGTTTATACTGTGAACAGCTTCTATAAATATGGAGACAAAGAACTTGCACTGGATCCTATTCCATTCAAAGCTGAAGACTATCCAAATAGCAAGACTGAACAGCCTAAGGTAACGAAGAACTTCTCTTTTGCTTATCAGCCTGCCATGAAAACTGGTACACTGGAAGTTGAAGGTGTAGCTTCTAAAGGCGAAAAGTCTAAAGCATCTCCTCGTATGCCTGTTGCAACAGGAGTAATCACTACTTCTAAACTTGTTAAGCCAGTATATTTCGCTGCTTATGCAGGTCACGGTTACAATAACCAGGAAGAACTTGTTCCTGTAGTTATACCTGATTTCATCTTCGAACAAGGCAGATCTGTACTGAGAACATCTGAAATAAAGAGCCCTAAAGGAAAGCAGTTAGATGCATTCATCGCTTCTAAAAACGCTACCCGTACAGTAACTATTACTGGTACTCACTCTCCTGAAGGTGCTGAGCGTATCAACAGCAAACTGTCTCCGGATCGTGCTGCTGCTATCGAAGCTTTCTACCGTAA
>DJFR01000019.1:14032-32853 GCA_002432545.1 Flammeovirgaceae bacterium UBA5867
TGGGCACAATTCAAAACTGAACTCGAAGCATATACTGGTATATCTTCTGAAGAGAAGGCAGAATACCTGAACATCATCAACGGTGGTGGTACTTTCGAAGATCAGGAAAAACAAATGAAAGGACTGAAGACTTACAAGAAAGTTTTCAAAGATGTATATCCAAAACTGAGAACTGCTAAAACTGAAATTCTTGTTGTAAAAGAGAAGAAGACAGATGCAGAGATCTCTGTACTTGCAAAACAAGTAACACAAAATTCAGTTAGCGCTGATACACTTTCTTTCGAAGAACTGATGTATGCTGCTACACTTACTCCTTCTTTAGATGAGAAAGCTGCGATCTACGAAGCTGCTACTAAAAAAGGTTCTAACTGGAATGCCCACAACAACTTAGGTGCTGTATATATAGCACAGGCTATTGAGAACCCTAGCAATGCTGCTGCTTTGGCAGATAAAGCTCAGGCTCAATTAGACATCGCTGTTAAATTACAGGATGCTCCTGAAGTTCAGGCTAACCTGGCATCTGTAGCCTTGTTGAAAGGCAATGCTTATGCTGCTTACAACCACGCAAGCAAAGCAATCAGCAGCGGCCTGACTGGCGATAACGCAGCCGGTGTAAACGGTGTTAAAGGTGCTACTGAAATCTACAAAGCTCAGTACGCAGCAGCGGTTAGTTCAGAATCTAACGCTACTGATAACGCTGACAACCTTTTCAACAAAGGTCTGGCACAAGTACTTAACAAAGATTACCAGAACGCTTTGACTTCATTCAATGAAGCGATCAGCAAAAACAGCAACCTTGCTATCGCTCACTACGGTGCAGCTGTAGCTTCTGCAAGATTAGGTCAGGCAGACGGTGTGGTTAGTCACCTGACAGATGCAGTTAAAATTGATCCGTCTTTGAAAGAAGCTGCTCTTAGCGACCTTGAATTCGCGAAGTTCTCAGCTACTGAAACTTTCAGAAACGCGTTGAAATAATATAAACTCATTGGAATAACAATAGGTAGAAAACCCTTCCGAATGATCGGGAGGGTTTTTTATTTGCCCAATCCGTCCCCGGATACTATTTTTACACGCTTTTCAAAATACCGACATGAGAGAAATCCAGTTTAGAGAGGCCTTGCGCGAGGCCATGAGCGAAGAAATGCGCAGAGACCCCAGCGTAGTGCTGATGGGTGAAGAGGTTGCCGAATACAACGGTGCCTACAAGGTTAGCCAGGGCATGCTGGCCGAATTTGGTGCCGAGCGTGTTTTAGACACTCCTATTTCAGAACTTGGTTTTGCAGGTATAGGGGTCGGAGCTGCCATGAACGGTCTGCGCCCGATCGTAGAATTTATGACATTCAACTTTTCACTGGTAGCGATCGACCAGGTGATCAACTCGGCTGCCAAGATACTTTCAATGTCTGGCGGACAATATAGCGCCCCAATGGTTTTCCGCGGACCTACCGGTAACGCGGGCCAGCTTGGTGCACAGCATTCACAGAATTTCGAAAACTGGTTTGCTAACTGCCCGGGCTTAAAAGTAGTAGTTCCATCCAATCCATACGATGCAAAAGGTCTTCTGAAGGCTTCTATCCGCGACAACGATCCGGTGATCTTCATGGAATCTGAAGTTATGTATGGTGATAAAGGTGAAGTTCCAACAGAAGAATATATCATTCCTATCGGTCTTGCTGACATCAAGAAAGCAGGTACAGATGTTACCATCGTATCATTTGGTAAGATCATGAAAGTAGCCTTGGCTGCTGCTGCCGAACTTGAGAAAGAAGGTATATCTGCTGAAGTGATCGATTTACGTTCTGTTCGTCCGATTGATTATGCAGCAATCGTTGAATCTGTAAAGAAAACAAATCGCCTGGTGGTGGTTGAAGAAGCATGGCCTCTTTCATCTATCGCTACCGAAATTACATACCACGTGCAGAAACATGCTTTTGATTACCTGGATGCTCCTATCCACCGTATTAACAGCCTGGATGTACCACTGCCATACGCACCTACACTGATACAAGCTATTCTGCCAAACGTAGAAAGAACGGTGAAGGCTGTGAAGGCTGTGTTGTATCGCGACTAACTACTTTGTATAGTATAAATATAGCAAGAGCCGTATCGTGAGATGCGGCTTTTTGTTTTTCGAAACGTTAATCGTTATCCGTTAACTGTTAATCGAAATACCCATTCCACAGATAACGATTAACCTGTAACGGATAATGCTAAACCGGGTACTTCCACTCTCCCCTATACGCACGACTTAAAAGCTTATTAGCCTCAGCATCGTTCTCAATCAATCCTTTCTCTCCGTTCCAATCAACACTTCGCCCAAGTTTCCAGCTGAGCATACCGAGCAGACTCATGTTGGTAGAGCGTTGTCCTATTTCAATATCGCATACCGGTAATGTATTCGTCTTGACAGACTGCAGAAAGTCAGACCATAAGCCTGCTATATTTTGCTGATCGGGTTCATCGAGTTTCGGTGCTTCGTGAATGATCTGCTTCTTGGTATCCGATGGATAGAACGTCCATCCGTCAAGCCAGCCCATGTGAAATGTACCTTCGGTGCCATAGAAGTAGCAGCCTATATTTGTCTTCTCTGCTTCGTTACCAGCATAGAGACGATGTTCCCATGTTGCTATAAACGATTCAAACTCAAAACTAACCGTCTGCGTATCGGGTGCATCGGTACTGTCTTCTCGTATAAATCTCCCTGCTGATGAATATACTTTCTTCGGATGCTTCTCCTCCGTCCACATCAGTATCTGATCCATCCAATGTATACCCCAGTCGCCAAGCTGACCATTGGCATAATCCAAGTGTGTACGGAAACCTTTAGGATGAATGGTTTTATTAAAAGGTCTCAACGGTGCGGGTCCACACCACATATTCCAATCCAGCTCTTTCGGAGGCTCACTATCCGGAGTCTTTGTACCGGCACCACCGGGATAATGTACGAAGGCACGTACCATACCTATCTTGCCGGCTTTGCCCGATTTCAAAAACTGCATACCCGATACGTTGTGAGGCGATACCCTGCGATGGGTCCCAACCTGCACAATACGTTGTGTATCGCGCGCAGCCTTCACCATAGCTTTACCTTCGTTGATGGTATGACATATAGGTTTCTCTACATATACATGTGCACCTGCTTCCATAGCCGCTATAGCAATCAGCGGATGCCAGTGATCCGGAGTTGCTACAATAACAATCTCAGGTTTCTCTTTGCTTAACAGTTCGCGATAGTCACGGTATAGTTTAGGAGTATCACCATTCAATCGCTTTACTTCTTCGGCAGTCTTTGTTAAATGAGTTGCATCAACATCGCAGAGCGCTACAATTTTACTTTCACCTGCCTGTATTGCACACCGAAGAATGTTATTGCCCCACCAACCACTACCGATGAGCGCGGTTTTATACTTTCTATCTTTACTCGGGACATAGATGAGTGGTGCAGTCAGGGCTACACCTGTAGCAACAGTAGTCTTGATAAATTGTCTGCGATGCATGGGGGCGTCTTTTTTTTAATGAGAAATTAAGACTTTCTCCAAAAACATCACACCATTTCTCCATCAGCGGTTAATAGCATGCAATCGCTCCAGCAACGGAGGATGCGAATAGTGAAAGAAAACATATACCGGGTGCGGATATAGATCGCTCAGGTTGTCCACCGATAGCTTCTTCAATGCATTGGCCAGTGCAGCACCACTATAGGTTTGCCGCGCATACGCATCGGCTTCGAACTCGTTCTTGCGACTCAATATACTCATGAGTAAACCGGTTATACCCGATACTGGTGAGAACAATATAGCAAAGGCTATCAGGTTTAGATGAATGGCTTGCTGCTGTCCGCCCAGCGCCAGCGAAAGATTTTCATTGAAGATCATCAGCGAAAGCACATAGAGCATAAATACAATTTGTATCACCGACACGATATAGCTCCACACGATGTGTTTCTTTTTAAAGTGTCCTACCTCGTGCGCCAATACGGCCACCAGCTCATCCGTTGTGTGGTTATTGATGAGTGTATCGTACAACACGATCTTTTTCTTTTTACCGATGCCGGAGAAGAATGCATTGGCTTTGCTGGAACGTTTCGATCCATCGATCACAAAAATATTATCAAGCGGAAAATTTACTTTCTGCGCAAAAGCTTCAATAGCAGTTTTCAATTCCCCAGCCGGTAAAGGCGTAAGCTTGTTGAATAACGGAAGAATTACCGATGCATAGAACATATTCATCAGCAACATAAACGAACATGCAATAAGCGCAAACCAGATCCAGAAGTTTGGCCCTATAGTTTGTACCAGATATATCAGTGCAGACAACAACGCACCGCCTATGAGCGCACCCAGTATATATCCCTTCAGCTTATCGGCTACAAATAATTGAAGCGTAGTTTTATTAAAACCATACTTCTCTTCAATTACAAAAATGCGATGCCACTGAAAAGGAAGTGTGATGATATCTGATGTAATAGTAATCGTACCAAAGAATGTTAACGTCAGCAGTATCTCATTCTCCACTATATTTCGAAGTATCCCATCGATCCAGCCAAAGCCACCTAAAAACAGCATGGCAATAGAAAGCAGGAAACTAAAACCAGAAGTAATAAACGAGAAGTTGGTGAGTTCGCGATGATATTGCAGCGACTTTATATACTTATCGTGATCATAGAAAGCAGCTACCTCATCCGGAATTTCTTGGCGCTGCGAACGTAAGTTTATATACTCAAGTACCTGTTCGAAAATATAGCTGATGGCAGTAATGCCAATAATGATATACAGGATTGTCTGCGGTTGCATAGGCAATGTTATGAAGCCGCAAAAATCATCAAGTTTTCGGAGTAAATCAACCGATTCTGTTGATCGACATTACTTTCTCTGGTCTTTATCGTCCTTGCTGCTTTTATCCTTACTCTTCGACTTGTCTTGTTTCTTATCGCTTTTCTTTTTATCGTCTTCTTTTTTGGACTTGGCTTTTTCTTTCGAAGATTCTTTATCACTCTTTACATCAGCCTTTTCTTTGTCCTTTGATTCTTTGGTAGCACGGTCTGATCCGGATGTAGCAGATGCATTGGATGCCTTCATGCTGCCCCTGCGTGGTGGCGGTGAACCGGCCATGTTTGGTGTACTGCGTTGAACGTTGTTAGTACCATCGCGACCTTTGCCATCGTCATCAGATATAGTACTCGGTGAACCTGCTGAGCTCGTACCGGTTTCAAAAATAGAAACCTCGTTCGTGTTTGCCGGACTCTTCGGATTGTTATCATCCTGCGCCTGATTGGATTCATTTTTCAACGCACGATTTTCGGTGGGTTGTTTGCGTGAATTTATACCCGTGGTAGTTGTCGTATCAACCTGTCTGCCTTTATCGCGATTTCGGTTTAACTCTATTTCACGAAGTTCCTTCTGACTTGGCTTTGCTTGACTCTGGTTGATTGTTGGTCTTCTGCTCTGCGTGCGTTTACTCGAATCGCTCACCTGCGCGTGAAGTTCAGTTATACCAACCAGTATAACGATCAATGGAATGAATATAGTTCTCATGTGTTTTTGCTTTATATATAGTTTACAAAACGGGTAAAGAAAACGTGGCTTAATAAGCAAGCACCTTGAACGTGCCGGTTGCCTGCGGCAATGCTGCGTTAACAGCTTTACTTTTATTGACCAATGCATTTATGGCACAATACCCCGTTATACCTCTTGCCAAAAGATATCCGCCTCCGAGTATTAACGAGATACCTTTACCTTTTTCAAAATGACGAATGCCTGCTATAGCCAGCGCTAACCCGCTTACTACGGATATGGCGCGCTCACCTGGAGTAACATTCGTGATGGATGAAACTGATGTCAGCAATGCACCGGCATCTCTGCTTCCGTCTGTGTTATAGCTGTTCATAACAAATTGCATTTAGTATTTATTCTTCTCGCTTTGCGTGGTCACGCAAAGCGTACAGCCTAACATGGTTAAAAAAATATACCACTGCACGACAAGAATTCTTTTGCGTTGATATGACCCTTCTGAAAACAAAACTTGCCCGGAGACACACGCAGCATTACACAGAGAAGAGCGCAGATAAATCACATTCAATAAACAGAAGTGTTGTCGAAATTCTACAGCGTTTTATCATCCGATCGCAGAGATGATACTTCCGAAATATTTCAAAAAATGGAAGATTACGGCAAAATATAGTCTGATGTAATATTGCAGGAACATTTAAGTGGCTCTGACCCCGTTGGCTTCATCACCTTTGTAATATAAAAAACACCCCCATCTTTATGCGCAACCCGTATGTATCCATGCTCAAAACTGCATGGAAGTATGCCCGCCAGGCGAAGAGACGATTTGTATTAATATACTCGATGTTTGTTGTCTCAAACGTCATAGTTGCTATCAACCCTCTTTTTTACGGATGGTTTGTAAACGCTCTTCAGCAAAATGCCGGAGATGTTTTAAACATGGGCTGGATCTATGCCGGTGGCTTTATAGGACTTCGCTTGTTGGAATGGGCCTTCCATGGTCCCGCGCGCGTTATGGAACGCAAGCTTGCCTTTGGCATTGCGCGTAACTACGTGGAAGAATTATACCACAAGGTTTTGCACTTGCCGGTTAAATGGCACCAGGATCATCACAGCGGTGCTACCATCAACCGCCTGCGTAAATCACATGAAGCATTGCGCGACTTCTTCCAGAACGGGTTTATCTACATGTACTCTTTTGGCAAGTTTTTCTTCTCGTTCAGTGCCATGCTTTACTTTTCACCCTTGTTCGGAACGATCGGTATTATACTTGGCGCCATCACGGTTTTCATCATCATCAAATTCGACAAACCTTTCATTGCTTCACAGCGTGAAGTAACCGAACGCGAACATGAAGTCTCATCAACTTTGTTTGATAGTCTTTCGAACATCATTACCGTCATAACACTTCGTCTGGAAAAGCGAATTCAGAAAAGCTTTATGGAAAAACTTATGAAGGTTTTTCCTCCGTTCAAACGCAATGTTACCATTAACGAATGGAAGTGGTTCATTGCGCAGATGATGGTAGGACTTATCTATGCCGTTACAACCATCGGTTATTTATACCAGCATTATACTCCTGGCGAAACACTCTACATTGGCGGACTTGTAATTCTGTTGGGTTATGTGAACCAGTTCACCAGTGTGTTCAATGATATAGCCTCACACTATACACAGATTACGAAATATGATGTTGAAATCCAGAATTCGCGTGAACTGGAAAAAGCGTATGACGAGTTACATCACGTACGCGAAGAGCGACACTTACCAAAAGACTGGAAACAAATCGATATACAGAACCTGAACTTCGAGCGCAGTGAGAAGTTCACGGATAAAACTCCGGCCGGATTGAAAGACTTCGATATGCGCATTCGCAGGGGACAGCGCATTGCGTTGATTGGCGAAAGCGGCAGCGGCAAGAGCACGTTACTATCGTTGCTGCGCGGATTATATACTCCGAAAGAAGGATCCGTGGTATATACCGACAACGGTGTGGCTAGTGATTTTGATAGCATTGCCAATGCCGTAACACTGTTTCCGCAGGATCCTGAAATTTTCGAAAGCACAATCTTATATAATATAACGCTTGGACTTCCCTTTTCTGAACAGGAAGTAATGGAAGTATGCGAGGCTGCACACTTTGCCGATGTTATCAAAAATCTACCCCAGGGACTTGAGACACACATTAAAGAGAAAGGTGTAAATCTTTCCGGAGGACAAAAGCAGCGCCTGGCATTGGCGCGTGGTATACTGGCGGCACGCAGCAGCAGTATTGTATTAATGGATGAGCCTACCAGCAGCGTTGATCCGCGAACAGAAAAATGGATCTATACAAATCTGTTCAAATCATTTAAGAATAAAGCGGTCATATCGTCTCTGCACAGACTTCATCTACTCACGAAGTTCGACTATATCTATATTCTGAGAAACGGTTCCGTTATAGCGGAAGGAACATTTGAAGAGTTGAAGCGGACAAGCCTCGTATTTAAAGAACTTTGGGAACACCAGGTTTCGGAAAGTGCTGAGGAATCAACTTCTGTTGGAAAAGATTCAGCCCAGCAGCTTCCGGTTGCCCTGTAAATTTGAAATATAGCTTGAAGCAGGTTCAACGGACTAGTATGTCTTCGTTGAATCTTCTTCCAGGTTTTCCTTATTATCGCCTCCCAGACTATAGGAGTTATTCTCTTCATCTTCGGAACCGATCATTTCATTGCGATCATCAAGTTCGCTGCTTGGTATATCGAGGTCGCGCGCTGTAAAATCTACCGGCCACTTCCGGTGTTTCAACTGCTCGTCATCCCCCATGTCCAGGCTTAGGTCCTTTGGGCCCAATGCCTCTTTGTCTTCATCGGTAAGATCAGACTCAGCACTTATTGGACGAGGAGAATCTTTTACTACCTCCGTTGGTGTAGCGCGTGATAAACTCAGATTGTCCAGATCAACGTGAACACGTTCAGCCTCGTTTACCGGATTCATGATATCTTCACTGGGCGGATATTCGCCCGGAAGCTTTTTATCTGCTTTCGATTTACTTGTCTTACTCGCAGCTTTTCCTTTATTACTCTTTCTCATAGCTGTTTACTTTAAAGGTTTGTCAATTGAACTTTCTTGCCTGTGCGTGCGGCTTCATATATAGCCGTCAGTATCTTCACATCGCGTAAGCCCATCTCGCCAGGCACTTTACTTTTTTTCTTTTGCAATACACAGTTAGCGAAGTCATCCATTTGCATGGCCTGCTGATTTACTTCTGCCAGATTCATTTTTCCCTGTGATGTCTCGCCTTTTATATCTTTATATCCATACGCAGGCTCCAGCTGAAACCAGCCACGATCAGCATCGGCCCGCAGTAAATTCATTTCCTGTGAATAGCTTGTCTCGCAATTGGCAATAGCACCTCCTGGAAATTCAAATTGCCAGGTGAGCGATTGCTCAACTTCTTTAAATCGCTTCATATCCGTCTTCGGTCCCTCCTTCGCTGTTACAGCAATTGGATTTGCACCCATGGTATAGATAACACCCTGAACACAATATATACCTACATCCATCAACGGACCACCACCAGCGAGTTTCTTATTGAGGCGCCATACGTTTGGCTCTATGTCCATACCATCTTTAGCCGTAATCACTTTTACAGCACCGTATGTTTTGCGCGCACTCAGTTCGGCCATACTTAAGTTGTAAGGTTCAAAGTGCAGGCGGTAGCCAATGGACAACAAACGATTTGCATCCTTGCAGGCTTTGATCATGTCTTCACATTCCTTAACCGATACGGCCATCGGCTTCTCGCAAATCACATGTTTACCGGCTTTTGCTGCACGAATGGTATACTCGGCATGCATAGAGTTCGGCAGTACCACATATACTATATCTATATCCGGGTTGTCTTTAATCGAATCAAAATTCTGATAATTATATACGTTCTTTGCAGGTATATTGTATTTGTCCTTCCACTTCTCGGCTTTATCAGGACTTCCCGTTACAATGCCCGCCAGTTTGCACCGCTGGGTTTCCTGCAATGCAGGGGCAAGCTGTTCGGTGCTATATTTACCGAGACCAACCAAGGCTATACCCAGCTTACGTGCAGGCTCTTGCGTGACAGCAGTTTCTTCTGCGGCAAATGCAAACCCGTTACTGAATGCCGGAATGGAGAATGTAAGAAAGGAAGATCCGATAGAACCGGATAGTCTCTGAATAAATTTTCTTCTTGTAGATATTCCAGCAAAATTCATATAGCATGGGTTAACATACCTGAAAAGGTAAAAACCATGCCCGTGCTTTTGTGACTTTGTTTTGCCGGTGATGCAACCCGCTATAGTCTATTACAGCTGCAGATAAAATCGGTGATTAAATTCTACACAGCATCAAAAAGAATCGGGCAAAAACAAAAAAAAGAGTACTACGTGTTTTCACGTGTACTCTTATTATGAATTAGATTGTTCTTAAAATTAATCGATCAGTTTGTCGATAGCCTGCTCGGCATCTGCAAATTGAAAAGACTCCAGCGCGCGACTCATCATCTTATTGATCTCCGGAAGATTAAGATTACCAATGCTTCCCTCGTGTGTGTGAGCAACTGTAGTTTGTGGATTATAATTACCTTGCTCTATATCAAGTCCTATTTTTTTATAGGCATCGCGGAAGGGTATACCGGAGAGTACCAGTCGGTTTACCTCCTCAACACTGAACAGAAATTTATATTTTTCGTCAGCGAGTATATTTTCCTTTACAGTGATGTTGGACAACATCAGGTGTGCCATACGCAGACACTCTTTTAACCGCTGAATCGCCGGGAATAAAATCTCCTTCAACAATTGCATATCGCGATGATAGCCGGAAGGAAGATTTGCCAATGACATCGCTATATCATTTGGAAGTGCTGTTAACTGATTGCAACGCGCACGGATCAATTCAAATACGTCAGGGTTCTTTTTATGCGGCATGATGCTGGAACCGGTAGTAAGTTCATCCGGGAAGCTGATGAAGCCGAAGTTCTGATTCAGGAACAAACATGCGTCCATCGAAAGCTTACCCAGCGTAGAAGCTATATTTGACAATGCAGAAGCAACGATACGTTCCGTTTTACCACGCCCCATCTGTGCATATACTACATTATAGTTAAGATCTTCAAAGCCGAGCAGTTGTGTAGTCATGGTACGGTTCAACGGAAACGAAGAACCATACCCTGCAGCAGAACCCAATGGATTTTTATTTACGATCTTATAGGCAGCCTGCAAAGTGATAACATCGTCCACCAGGCTCTCGGCATACGCGCCAAACCAAAGTCCAAAGGACGAAGGCATAGCTAACTGAAGATGTGTATAGCCCGGTAGCAAATGATTCTTATAGGCGTTACTTTGTTCGATCAGCAAATCAAAGAAATGCTTTACCTCCGTAGTTACTTCTTTTATTTCATGGCGCAGGTATAGCTTGATATCAACCAGCACCTGGTCGTTACGCGAGCGACCGCTGTGAATCTTTTTACCTACATCACCAAGTTTGCGCGTAAGCTCAAGCTCTACCTGTGAGTGTATATCTTCAACACCTTCTTCAACTTTGAAGTCACCGATTTCAATGCGTTTATATATACTCTTCAGTTCGGCTGATAAAACAGTAAGTTCATTTTTTTCAAGCAGTCCGATGGATTCAAGCATCGTAATGTGCGCGAGTGATCCCTGCACATCAAACGGAGCGAGAAACATGTCCATCTCCTGGTCTCTGCCCACAGTAAATTTTTCTACTTCTTTGAGCGATGCTTTATCTTTTTGCCAGAGCTTCATGAACCAAAAATTTTAGATAAATTGATTTGCTGATATATACTGTAACACTTCCGCTGTTGTGGCAATGGAAGCGTATTCATCTTTTAAATGTGACAGTGACAAGGCGTGCACAATATGTGACGGGTATATATTTCCATCAATACCCTGCTTATCAAATGCTGCCGTAGCATCCGACACTACCATTGTCTTAAAACCAAGATCGCCTGCCATGCGTGCTGTCGCCTCCACCGAATTATTGGTTACAAAACCTGTGATCACCACTTCTGAAATATTACCATCCGTTAGTGCTTGTTGCAGGTCTGTACCTATAAATGCATTGGTAACTGACTTCCTGAAAACCTTATCGTTAACCAAAGGTCTGATCGCATCCTTAAATTCATTTCCCGCGCATCCGGGTCTGAAAGGCGATGTGTTTGAGACCGAACAGTGCCGCACAAACATGACCGGTAGATTTTTATCACGCCAGGCTCTCAACAGGTATACTATATTTTCTTCTGCCTGCGGATTATTACGATTTCCTCCCCAGTGTTCGGCTTCATCAATACCTTTCTGCACATCAATCACAATCAAAGCGGGATGCTTCATGATTACAGAATGACTTCGTTGAGCACCTTGATATAGGTCTCTATACCTTGGCGGATTTCATCAACATAGATAAATTCATCGGCAGTATGCGAACGCGCTGAATCGCCAGGTCCCATCTTTACAGATGGCGTTGGAATAAGAGCCTGGTCGGATGTTGTGGGTGAACCGTAGCGGTTTATACCTAACTTGATAGCGGACTGCACCAGCGGATGCTCTTCTGCTATACCGGACGGACGCATGCGCATGGAACGCGGTGACACTTCACTCTTCACGTTCTGCTTAATAACAGCCAGCAATTCTTCCAGGGTATAGGAATCCGTTACACGAACATCAACGGTATAGTGACATTCTGCGGGCACTACGTTGTGTTGTTTGCCTGCGTTAATGATCGTCACCGTCATCTTGATCGGGCCAAGTGTTTGAGACACGATCGGGAATCTGTGATTTCTAAACCACTCTATATCGGGCAACGCTTCATATATAGCATTGATACCTTCTTCGCGTGCAGCGTGGCCGGCTTTACCACGAGCTATACAATCGATCACCATTAACCCTTTTTCTGCTGTAGCCATCTGGCATAACGTAGGCTCCCCTACTATAGCAAAGTCAACAGGCGGTAACGATGACCATATACTTTCTATTCCACCAGTTCCTGAAATTTCTTCTTCGGCAGTAGCCGCAAGCATCACATTATACTTCAGGTTTTGCTGCGGATAATAATGTAAAAATGTAGCGATCAACGATACGAGTGGCCCACCGGCATCATTGCTGCCCAAACCAAATAATTTACCATCGATGATCTCGGGTTTGAATGGATCGCGTGTATACTGCGGATTGGGTTTTACGGTATCGTGATGAGAGTTTAACAACACCGTAGGTTTTGCCGGATCAAAATATTGATTCTTTACCCACACGTTATTGCCTTTGCGATAGGAATGAACACGTTCCTTCTCAAAGAACTCCTCCAATACTGAAGCTACCTCATCCTCTTCCTTGCTGAACGAAGGAACAGCGATGAGCTTTATCAGCAGATTGGTAGCTTTTTCGTATAATGAATCCATAGTTTAATTAGCTGTGAGCTATGAGCTTTGAGTTTCGAGATGTTTACGTTCCTGCTACTTTTTACTTTCCCGACACAAGGCTTTCTCCAGCTTTTATAAAGTTATCAAAGTTCCTTCTGTTACCTGTCCTGTATTTTTCAGCAGGTCTTTCGCTTCTCCGATCAACACTTCTTTTACACCGGTTTGAATCGCTGCGTAAGCGTTTTCAAGTTTCGGCAATATACCATCTGCAAATATACCTTGCGGCAGCAGTTCATCGTAACGCTTCTTCGGCAGGTGGGTTATAACGGAGCCCTGATCATTTACATCCATCAATACACCTTTCTTCTCGAAGCAGAAGATCAGTCGCACATCAAAATGTTTACTGAGGGCTACTGCCAATACCGATGCAATTGTATCTGCATTGGTGTTCAGCATCGAACCATCCGCATGTGTAAGCGGAGCAAAGATGGGCACTATATTTTGTTGCAGNNCCATAATCTATATCTTTAACCGGGCGCTTTACTGCTTTGATCAGATTGCCATCGGCACCGGTAAAGCCCATCGCATTGCAGTTCAGAGTTTGCAGTGTCGCTACGATTTGCTTGTTCACCAAACCACCGTATACCATGGTAACAACATCGAGTGTTGGTGCATCCGTAATTCTGCGACCATTAATATACTTGGATTCTATACCGAGCTGATCGCCAAGTTTAGTGGCGATCTTGCCGCCACCGTGAATCAATATCTTCGGTTCTTTGATCGATGCAAAGTCTTTCAGAAAAGAACTTAACGCAGCCGGATTATCCAGTACGTTACCTCCTATCTTGATGATGTAAAGTTTATTCATGAACCGTTCGCTTATTTAGATTTACCCGAGAGCAATTCGTGAAGTACCGTTTGTGCTGCCCACACTCGGTTGGAAGCCTGCTGCGTTACTACGCTGTTCGGTCCATCCAATATTTCATCGCTCAACTCTACATTACGCCTCACCGGAAGACAGTGCATAACCTTCGCGTTGTTGGTAAGCTTCAGCTTTTCATTGGTGAGCATCCACGAAGGATCGTTGCAGTATATTCTTCCGTAGTCGGTATACGTACTCCAGTTCTTTACATATACAAAGTCAGCATCCTTCAAGGCTTTCTGCTGATCGAGTTCAATAGTAGCACCTTTGGTAAACTTCTCATCGAGTTCGTAATCTTCCGGATGTGTAATTACAAAATCTGATTCACCCCACGCATTGACCCATTGTGAAAAACTGTTCGCTACACATTGCGGCAACGCCTTTACGTGCGGAGCCCACGTGAGTACGATCTTCGGTTTACGTTTTTCTTTGAAAGTTTCCCGGATGGTAATTATATCGGTGAGGCTTTGCAGCGGATGCAGCGTTGCACTTTCCAGGCTCAATACAGGTATACCGGCATACTTGATAAACTGATTGATATATAGTTCGCTATAATCATCCACTTTATTCTGCAACGAAGGAAATGTACGTATACCCAGTACATCAAAATATTTACCCATGATCGGTGCAGCATCTTTTACGTGCTCCACCGTGTTACCGCTCATGATGGCTTCATCTTCAAACTCAAGCGCCCATCCATCCTGACCAACGTTGAACACGATCACCTTCATGCCTAAATTTTCGGCAGCGATCTGTGTACTTAAGCGTGTACGCATGCTGGGGTTAAGAAATAACAAGCCAATCCGTTTGTTCTGTCCCAGCGTCTGGTTCGTCAGCGGATTTGCTTTGAAGTCAAGAGCCTTTGCAACCAGGCCGTTGATATCGCTTACATCATTAACGGAAATAAAATTCTTCATTTCAATTCTTGAGTCAGTGCCGTTATAAATATATCAGCTTCTTGTGTAGTTAATGTTAACGAGGGCAGCAAGCGTATGGTATTCGGCTTCGCCTCTCCTGTAAATATCTTATGTTTTTGTAACAGATCGTTGCGCACAGTCTTTTTCTCTTCCGGCAAATCAAAGCCGATCATCAGCCCTCTGCCGCGCACGTCTTTTAATATACTATATGTTTTCAGCTTGGCGATCAGGTATTCACCCTGCACGGCTGCATTATGAACAAGACTTTCTTTCTCCATTACTTCCAGCACAGCGAGTCCCGCTACCGAAGCAAGATAAGCACCTCCGAACGTTGTGCCGAGCATACCGCTCCACGGTTTTATATCCGGGTGAATCAACACACCACCAATCGGAAATCCGTTGCCCATACCTTTTGCTGTCGTGATAAGATGAGGTCTTACACCGGCATGCTGATGTGCGAAGAATTTTCCGGTTCTTCCGTATCCGCTTTGGATTTCATCGAGTATAAATAGCGAGCCGTTCTCTTTGCATTTCCTTTCCAGGTGTTGCAGGAAAGAATCCGTTGGCAATTGTATACCACCAACACCTTGTATACCTTCAATAATTACCGCTGCCACTGTATTGTCCAACACAGCATCAAAAGCAGTCTCATCATTCATGGGTACAAATACGATATCATGACCTGCGTTGAAAGGCGCCACGATCTTCGGATTATCTGTAGCCGCAACAGCGCCCGATGTTCTTCCGTGAAAAGCTTTTTTGAATGCTATAACTTTCTTGCGACCGGTAACAAACGAAGCGAGCTTCAATGCATTTTCATTTGCTTCCGCACCGGAGTTACAAAGAAAAAGTTGATAGTCGGTATAGCCGGAGAGTTGTCCTAACTTTTCAGCCAGTCGTTCCTGTATAGGATTTTGAACACTGTTTGAATAGAAAGCAATTTTGCTTAACTGCTCGGTAAGTGTTTTTACATAATGTGGATGTGAATGTCCAATCGATATTACGGCATGACCTCCGTACAAATCGAGATACTTCTCGCCTTTGTCGTCCCAAAGCCATGAGCCCTGCGCTTTGGCAGGTGTTATATTGAAGAGGGGGTATACGTCAAATAGTTTCATTCTTTAAGTAAGTGGGTTTTCATCTCGAAGCTCGTGCCTCGTAGCTTCTTTTTAGCTTCTGGCTGCGAGCTACTGGCTGCTAGCCTGATTCGGTTAATCTTAGAATGCTATACTCTTTAGTTTTACTCCGGCAGTTTCGTCTATACCAAAAAGTAAATTCATGTTTTGGACGGCTTGGCCGGAGGCGCCTTTCAGGAGGTTGTCGATAGCAGAGTGAACTACTATTTTATCGCCTTCCTTCTCGATACCGATCAAACATTTATTGGTGTTCACTACTTGCTTCAGATCGATTGTATCATCGGATACAATGGTGAAGGGATGTCCGTTGTAGAACTCTTTATAGAGTTTTTTTACTTCGTCCAGTGATTTATCAGTAGCAATGCAGGAGCTTACAAATATACCGCGGGTAAAATCTCCTCGCCATGGTATAAAGTTTATAGCATCACTGAAACCAGACTGAAGTTGTTTCAATGACTGGTTGATTTCCTTCAGGTGCTGATGTGTCAGCGTTTTATAGGCTGATATATTGTTGGCGCGCCAGGTAAAGTGTGTCGTGTCCTGCAGCTTTTGCCCGGCTCCGGTTGAACCCGTTATACCGGTAGCATATACTTCTTTCAGTATACCGGCTTTTGCCAATGGAAGTAATCCTAACTGTATAGCAGTAGCGAAGCAGCCCGGGTTAGCAACGTTGTTCGCCTTTACTATAGCTGCACGGTTTAACTCGGGCAATCCATACACAAAAGTTCTTCCGTTAACAGATTCACCTAATCGAAAATCCTGGCTCAGATCAATGATCTTGATCTTCTCGTTGATTGTATTCTCCTGCAAGAACTTTTTGCTCTCTCCGTGTCCGAGACATAAAAAGATCACATCAACATCCTGCAGAATAGTATCGGTAAATTTCAGCCCGGTGTCACCTTGCAAATCAGCATGTGCAGAGTATAGCGGGTTGCCTGCATTACTTCTGCTGTGTACAAAAGCAAGATCAACCTGCGGGTGGTTCAGCAACAACCGGATCGTTTCTCCCCCGGTATAGCCTGCACCTCCGATGATTCCTGCTTTTATTTTATTCTTTGTCATGATCGCTATATTTGAAAAGCTGCGAGTTTTTAGCTGCGAGCTTTGAGACAAATTTACTTTTCGTTTTCTTCTTTTACCTGCTGATATATAGCAGTCTGGTTGCCGAATATTTTGGTGAATCCTTTTACGTCATCACCGGTCCAGCCGAGGTTCATTTCACCGTATTTACCAAACTTCGATGACATGAGATCGTACGATGATTCTATACCCAGCACCTGGTAGCGGTATGGATGTAACTCGATCGAAACTTCGCCGGTTACATGCTGTTGTGTGTTGGTAAGGAATGTCTCGATGTCGCGCATTACAGGATCAAGATACTGGCCTTCGTGTAACCAGTTACCGTAAAACTGTGCGAGTTGATCTTTCCAGCTTAATTGCCACTTGGTAAGCACGTGTTTTTCTAAGGCATGATGCGCCTTCAACACGAGTATAGGTGCCGCAGCTTCAAAGCCTACACGTCCTTTTATACCGATAATCGTATCCCCCACATGTATATCTCTTCCTATACCGTATGGTCCTGCTATAGCCTGCAGGTGTTGAATGGCTTCCGCAGGATGAGAAAAAGCTTTGTCATTTACTTTACGAAGCTCACCTTTCTCGAACGTAAGCTTTACAGTTTCATTTCCGGATTTTGTTACCTGTGTTGGCCATGCTTCTTCCGGAAGCATACCGAGTGACTTCAGGGTTTCTTTTCCGCCAACAGATGTTCCCCATATACCTTTGTTGATGGAGTACATGGCTTTATCAAAGTTCATCTGCACACCTTTGGATTTGAGGTATGCTATTTCTTCTTCGCGTGATAATTTCAATTCGCGGATTGGAGTGATAATCTCGATGCCCGGTACGAGTATATTCAGTATCATATCAAAACGAACCTGGTCGTTACCGGCACCGGTACTGCCATGTGCTACAGCATCGGCCTTCAGTTCTTTTGCATATATAGCTACAGCCAATGCCTGCGACATACGCTCGGCACTTACACTAAGCGGGTACGTATTATTCTTCAGTATATTTCCATAGATAAGATAACGAATCACCTTATCGTAGTAATTTTTGGTTTCGTCTACGGTCTTGTGTGAAGCAACGCCCAGATTTTTAGCGCGTGTTTCAATCTCCTTGATTTCCTTGTCATCAAAACCACCGGTGTTAACAGTGATGGTGTGAACTTCAAATCCTTTTTCTTCACCTAAATACTTTACACAATACGAAGTATCAAGACCTCCGCTGAATGCTAATACGACTTTCTTTTTGCTCATGTGTATCTCTATTTGACTGCCTGTGGGGTTTAAACTATATATTCGTTTGTAAATCGGTCGTCCCTTCCGGACACACCTCTTTCACACAATGTCAGCACGCGGGTATATTCGTCATGCAGCTCTGTGCAAATTACTTCTCCATCTTCAGATTCTACCAAAAGAAGAAAAAGCTTAACAATGTTTTCTTATCGGATTTGTCTCCGTTGGATTCGTCTTTTTTACGGGATTTCAGCAGCACGAATTGCTTGAAGCGCATCCAGCGTTCAAACAATTTAAAGTTGCCTTTGAATTCACGATGACGGTGTGTTACCAGCTCGCCTTCAGGAGTTACTACAGTTTCTGGAGCTTTTACAGGACTAGGCTGCGCCAATGCACGGGCAGCTTCTGCCGCTTTGAGCTTAGCCTCAGCTTCTACTGGATCAAACAACATGGCTGTACACATGCAGTTCTTTCTGCCTTTGCTCATCAGGATCTCGTAGTTCACACAGCTTTGGCAGCCCTTCCAGAACTCTTCATCGTTGGTGAGTTCAGAATATGTTACAGGCTCATAGCCAAGATCAGAGTTGATCTTCATGACAGCCAAACCTGTAGTAAGACCAAATATTTTGGCGTGCGGATATTTCTCGCGGGAAAGATT
>DJFR01000019.1:32880-38762 GCA_002432545.1 Flammeovirgaceae bacterium UBA5867
TCCCATGCTTCAATGTAGCAAAAGCCAACCCATGTACCGTCTGTTGTAACGGCAATGATAGCTTTACCTTCTTCCATCTTCTTCTCGATGTAAAGAGGCGAACGCTTGGCTATACCAGTGCCGCGCGCTTTTGCAGATTCTTCCATCTCGTTGGTGATGGTCTCTGCGTAATGTTTATCGTCAACTGTTGCCAGTCGAACAATGATATTATGATTTTCCAATGTTAAATTCTGAATTATAGTAGTGATCAATTGAAAACGCCGTGCCCGAAAAGCACAATAACGCAATGTCCTTGACATCACGTTAGCTCAACAACGAAGGTTGTATGATGGAGGTATCAGATACGCGCAAAGCGTACGGGTCGCGGTCGCCTGGTCACCATGCAGGCAGTAAATAAGAACTGAATAGTTCTGTCAGATTGGTAGGCAGCCTTGGCTGCGTTAATTATGGTGAACAATGTTTTCAATTTCTTTTCAAGCGTTAAAGTGAAACGTTAGATGAAAATCATTCAGCTTTTTGTTTATGTTTTTTTCTAAATGCAAAATTAAACGGAAAAGTTTGTTTAATGGCAAACATTTGGGGTAAGAAACTTTATTTTTTTTGACCGCTAACTTTCGTTAGTAAGAATTTACCCTTCTTCTGCCATCAAATTACTCTACTCAATAACCATACCGGCCCCTATATCCGTTACACGTTATTCGTTAACAGAAATTTTTACAACGGATAACGGTTAACGTGTAACGGATAACGATGAGCTTACTTCAGTTCTGGTAATGATAACCTATACTTCACCGCTACAAGGCGTATAGCAATAATGATTCCCGCAGAGACAAGCAGGTTAACGTTACGTTCAACGGGTGTAAACAGATCGATGAGCAGGTAACATACAGCTCCTGCAAGACACGCAGTAGCGTAGATCTCTTTACGGAAGATAACCGGAGTTTCATTGGTAAGTGTATCGCGGATCACGCCTCCCATCACAGCCGAAAACATACCCATGATCGCTGCGATCTCCGGACGAACGCCCAGGCTCAGCGACTTCTCTACTCCCAATACGGTAAAGAAGGCTATACCAAAAGTATCAAACAGAAAAAATGTTTTGCGCAGGGTAATGATATACCGGTAAAAGACAATGGCGGCTACTGTTCCGGCAATGATGCTGTAGAGAAAGTATATATCTCCCACCCACACGAGCGGATAACTGCCGAGGATCATATCGCGGAGACTCCCGCCTCCTATAGCCGTCACAAATCCGGTGAAGCCTGCTCCGAACCAGTCGTGCTCTTTATCCTGAATGGCAAGCGCTCCCGAAATCGCGAAGACAAACGTACCGAACAGTTCGAGCGCGTATTGAAGATTCATAGGCGTTAAAGGTATACTTCCTGCAAATATAGTTGTGTGCAAAATAAAAAGAGGCTCCCGGTTCGAAAGCCTCTTTATATGTTATTGCATTAAATTTACTCCAACCCTCATTAAAAGTCTGGGCACGGAATAACAAGTTTATCTTTTGGTGGTTTCCTCGGGTTCCGCATCGGCCAGGTATACACAAGGCTAAACTCGTGCGCGCCACCGCTGCCGGGGCCGAGCTTCGATATAGTATAATCGTAGCTATAGCCGATGTTGATGGCATCTTTCGCACCAAGCTTGGTGAAGCCGAGCAACAATACAATGGATTCATTGTTTACAACACCGCCCAGGTTCTTGAACGGTACACCACGATACCACGTTCCTAACACCAGCGGTTCAAAAGTAAAGTACATACCCAGATCAACCTGGTCCCACTGCCCCTGGTGACGATATTGAAATGCAGGCGCAATGCTTCGCTCCGACTTACGGGCATATACTCCGCTGCCGACTACACCGGGTTGCAAATAGAATTTGAAACCACCATGCACTGAAAGCTTTACGGGTAATTTACTCTCTTCACCAATCAGACTCTGATTGGGACGAGTCAGGTGCCAGGTCGAAACTCCGAGCCAAGCACTCTTCGTAAAGAATACACCACCAAAGGAAAGGTCAACAAAAGTTTTACTGGATTGCGTATTGAAAGTCTCCGCTGTTTCCTGGCTGATGATCTGACCGGTGGAAGCATCGAACTGATCTCCGAATGTAAGCTTGTCAAAATTTACATCGCGGTTGAAGACAGCCACCTGTACACCGGGACGAAAGCCGAGATACTTGGTAAGTTGAAGTTCATACGAGTATTGAAGACCGAGACTGATCGATTGCAAACCTGCAAGTCCTTCACGGTCACGGGTGATGATCACCCCCACACCACTGTTTTTATCTTCGATAAAATAATCGAAGTAAGCCGACATGGTTGTAAAGTTTGCATCAATAGCCGGCCATTGATTACGATAATTTATACCAGCCCGTGCCTGGTTAGTCGCCCCTGTAAGAGCAGGGTTCAGATATAGGGGCGCTGCATAAAACTGCGAAAATTGAGGGTCCTGAGCAGTTACCGCACCATTCAGCATCAGCATTAATACACATGAAAGCAGGAGTATCCTGTACATCGAGTCGTGTTCTTTTAGAGTATGCAATCGGGGCAAAGTAATAAAAAGTTATTCGTTATCCGTTATCCTTCCGCAGAAAAACCGTTGTGCGCTAACCGTTATCTTCCAATTGTACTCAGACACCGTTTAACACATCTCGATGCAGTATTATCGGTTAACGGTAAACTGCTAACGATTAACGGTTAATTTTACCTCAAATTGTATACTTTAAAACAACTTGAGCGTTTTACATTTGACACATAATTGTGTTGAGAGGTAAGTTACAGAACCTAATACTGAAACGAACGTGAGAAAAAATCTTTACCGGTTCCTATTCTTATTAACAGCAGTCATACCGGTCTGCTCCCAGGCGCAGAACTATGCCGACCATAACTGGTACTTCGGTAACAGCAATAGAGGCATACGGTTCAGCCGCTCCGATAATTCTGCCTCACTGGTAACCAATCAGTTTACTCCGTTTGGTACGGGAGGAAGTGCAGTCGCCAGTGATCCGGTAACGGGTAACCTGATTTTCTATACCGATGGAACACGCGTTGTCGATGCCTCACATCAGGCTGTACCGAACGGTACTATAATTGGCGACAATACCCGCAACCAGCCTGTAGCCATTTGTCAGAACCCGGCTAACTCTGCGCAATACTATATATTTCATGCCGATGCCTCCGGTACGGTGAGATATAGTGTATATGATTCTACCCTGATTGGAAATGCCACAGCGTTTGGTCAACCTCCGCTTGGAGATCTGGTCATAACGATCAAGAACCAGGCTATAGCAGGCCTTCCTACCAATTTGTCTGAAGGCATGATTATGCTGGCCGATACCAATGGTGATGACTTCTGGTTGATAACCCACCAGATTGGCACGATCAACTACCATTTTGTAAAGATCAACGCAACCGGTGTTACGTATCAAGGTAGTGTTGCCATTGGCCTGGTACAAAACGTTGCCAACCTTGCTTACAACGCTTCCTCTAAGCGCATTGCTGTTTCGCCCAAAGAGGCAGACCGCGATGTAGAGATCCTCACTATAGCATTCCCCGTGGCACCTGCCACACTGCCAACGTTAACCGGAACACGCGTTAACAACTCAGCCATAAATGTTGCTACAACGCAGGCTATATACGATTCTGAGTTCAGCCCGAACGGGCAATATTTATATGTATCTGTATTTGGCGAGGGTGCCGCTACCGGTGATGTATTGCAATACGATCTGACAGCACCAACATTGTCACCGGTATCTGTACTTAACACACCGCCATCGGAAAGTTATGGATTACAGATGGGGCCTGACAGCACGATCTACCATTTATACCAGTCGGGCGGTACCTTCCTGCTCGGAGCCTTGACCAATACCGATACTGTTGCGAGCGAAGTAAATTATGCTACACCAGCCTTTGCCGGTAACTTTGGCGGCCGACAGTTTCCTCAGTTTGCGCCACGCGACAGTATAAAGATGAAAGTATATTTCGAGGCCCAGGGCTTCTGTGCCAATGCTCCTACATCTTTCTTCCCCACGGTAACTCCGAATGCTGACAGTCTTAACTGGGATTTTGGCGATGGCAATACATCCAGCGACTGGAGCCCGGTATATACCTACGAAGCAGGTGGCAACTACGATGTAAAACTTACTGCGTTCCTCAACGGACAGGAAAAAGATACTACACAGACGATCACGATAAATGATTTTGATACACAGATCACGCTGGTACAGGATACAACAGCCTGTAGTTGTGAACTTCCATATCCAAAAGACAAAACGGTGGCATCCTGCGGACGTCCGTTTTCTGTAACGGCACAGATACAGGGAAGCGGTGGTGCTACGTGGCAGTGGTTCGGTCCGGCTGGTGCTATGAATTCCGGTTCGGGTACAACAGCAACATTAACCCCTGACTCTGCAGGATATTATTACCTCGTAGCAACGGTAGGCGGATGTTCTACCTATGCCGGTGTAAATATTAAAGAATATGGTATACAGGATCAGCGCGCCAACATCTGGTACTTTGGTCAGAATGCAGGTATAGATTTCAATCCATTGTTTGATGTGCCTTCATCACCTGCCGTACCTATATCAAACCCGGTAATGGATGCTCCTGAAGGAACCTCTACTATATCTGATCGTAACGGCCAGGTAATTTTCTTCACTGATGGGAATAAAGTATGGGATCGTAATTTTACCGAAGTAGCAACCGGTATAGGTGGTGATGTTAGTGCAACGCAATCTGTACTGATTATACCTGTACCTGGTGATGAAACGCTATACTATATCTTTACCACTCAGGAAATATATGGTTCGTATACCTATCGCCTCGCCTACTCGTTGTTCGATTTGAAACTGAACAATGGTACTGGCGGACTGGTTGAACAGAACGTAACGCTCTTTACCAAGAGCACCGAGAGAATTACCGGTAACGACACATGGTTGATCGCACATGAATATGGTAACAATTCATTCCGCGCTTACCAGATCACAGCAACCGGTATCGGTAACCCGGTGGTATCGAGTATTGGTTCAGATCACACGATGGCAACTGCTGTAGCCGGACAAGGCTATATGAAGCTTGGTGCACAGAACAGACTTGCTGTTGCTTTATCAACTCCGGGAGTATCTAACATTGTTGAAGTATTTGACTTTGCGGATTCAAGTGGTACTGTTAGCAATTTCCGCTCGGTAAATTTAGGAAGTGCTACCGGCCAGGTATATGGCGTTGAATTCGGAGCGGGAGGTAATAAACTTTTTGCTACACTGAAAGACGCTACCTCCAAGATATACGAGTTTGCTTTCGATACGTTAGGCAGACCTTACGAAGTAGACGGCCCTCCGGCTATGTCCGATCAAACCTATAACGAAGAGTTGGGTGCTATTCAAATTGCACCGGACGGACAACTATATGTAGCAATTAATGGTAAAGATCACTTGGGTGTGATCCAGGTAAACGGTGATACTACAGCGGCTTCCACTTTCAATGAAAACGGATTTGCATTACAACCTGCCACACCGGCACGCACAACAACGAGTCGTTTAGGGTTGCCAAATTTCATACAGATCATTTCCGATCCCACACAAGGGCCGGGTATATCTGTAGCCGGACAATGTTTGGGAGACTCAACAACATTCTCAGGTTCGGGTACTGATCCGATCGATGAATTCTTCTGGCAGATCACACAAGGCGGATCCGTTATAACAAGCTCGACTGAAGAAAGCTTCAGCTTCCTCTTCCAGGCCGCAGGATTATATACCGCCACATTACAGATCACCAACCGATGCGGATTGGACACTGTGTTAACACAACAGTTCAGAATATATGCACCTCCGGCTGATCCTTCTGCTACATTGGCATTGTGTAATCCTCCGCTTACACTGGATGC
>DJFR01000019.1:38841-49852 GCA_002432545.1 Flammeovirgaceae bacterium UBA5867
ACAACTATTGATTTCGGTCCTGACTCAACAGTATGTTCTGCTGCAAATGGCGGTATAACTTTAAATACAGGTATCAATCTGCAAAATCACACTTGGTTTATCAATGGCGTTAATCAGAACAACTCTGGTCCTACACAACAGGTAAGCTTTGCAACCGCTGGTATATTTGAATATATAGCTATATATACAGACCCGACTACAAGCTGCACAACTCGCGACACCGTGCGCTATACCGTTAATCAATCGCCCGTAGTAAATATCACATCGAACGGTACAATAGCCTGCGGTGCCAACAATGGACAGGTATCGATCGATATCACACAACCAGTTGGTTCGCCTGTATCCTATACCCTAGGTGGTCCTAACTTTGCCGATACGCAATCAAATGTAGCCGTACCATTTAACGGAACGGTTCCGAACCTGGAAGCGGGTACATATACTATACAAGTTATTGATCAGGTAACAGGATGTTTTACGAACGATGCTACAACCATTAGCACAAATTCGTTTACCGTAACGCCTACACCTAAAAATGTATGTTCGCCTGAGGCAATTGAAGTTGTCACTACATCTGCACTGGCAGGTACCTATAGAGTAATTAATGTGGCTACAGCAGCAGAGGTTATACCTTCAACACCTAAACCGGCAACAGCTACATTCAATACAACGCCACTTCCTGCAGGAGAATATCTTGTGGAAGTTACCATCACCGGATGTTTGGCCAGCGGTCAGGTAATTATAGGAACGCGTCCTTCTGTACCCGGTGCCGATATAAGTTTAACAAACCTGTGTACTACATCACAAGCAACAGCGCTTCCTGCGGGTGGCACATACGACTGGAGCGGTTCACCTGCCGGAAGTATCAGTACATCCCTGACCGGACAAACTGTAACTGTAAATCAAGGTACATGGCCACTCCAGGTAATTATCTCCAGTGGAACAAACTGTCCTACAACTGTAACAGAAACTGTATCGGTTGATAACTTCACACCTGATTTTACTTTCGATGGTTGTACAACACCAACGATACTGGTAGCAGCACCTACTGGCAATGCCAATCCTGTAGGAAGCTACTTCTATATATGGTCATTAAATGGTGTGGTAGTTGGCACAGGACAGCAATTTAGTGCTACTACTTCTGGTACGTATACATTAAGCATGCAGAGTCCAATTTCAGGTTGCCCCGCTAAGACTATTGCGAAAGGCGTCACAATTGCTGGTCCATTGAGTGTAACGATAACAACCGTAAATCCTCCATGCGATGGTTCTCAGTTTGCATTGCTGGCAACACCAAGCAGAACAGTGAGCAGCTATCAGTGGTCGCTGAACGGAACCGCTATATCCGGAGGAACTGCAGCACAGCTTAATGGACAAACCGCAGCAGGTCTATATTCCGTAACCGTATCCGATGGACAATGTGAAGCTACTGCAGATTTAGATATACTCCTCGCTCCTACTACACCGGGTAATCTTACCGATACAAGGTTGATCTGCCCGGATGATGCAAACCCGGATCCGAATACACGCGTTGCTGTGCTTGATCCCGGCCCCGACTATGTAAGCTATGAATGGTTCGAGGTGATTGCAGGTTCTCCATCACCACTCGGAGTAACTACACAAACCTATACAGCCGACCGTGCCGGTATATTCCAGGTATCACTGGAGAACTCATTTGGTTGTCCTAGTACTGACCGCACTACCGTAAGCGTTCAGTGTGATCCGGTAATTGTTGGACCGAATGCATTCAGACCAGTAAATGGTTTAAGCGAAAACGTAGCGTTTAAGCTTTTCACATTCTTTATCGATGATGAAGGCTTCCAGGTATATATATTCAATCGCTGGGGCGAGATGGTATTTGCATCGACCGATCGTCAATTCGAATGGAACGGAGGCTACAACAACAACGCAGGTCAGCTCTTACCGGCAGGAACATACTCATACGTTGTTCGCTACAAGAGCGCCTATCGCCCTGAAGATGGAACGAAAGAAAAACGCGGAGGCGTGCTGCTGGTTCGCTGATTGGAAGATTAAAAAAATTTAAGATTGAAAAATTGAAATGCCGGGGTGATGCCCGGCATTTTCGTTTTCTATTTGATTGGAAGATTAGAAAATTGAAAAATTCAATTCGTATAGGTGTAAGATATACACCCAACACTGAGAGACTATATGAAACACTAATTTTCAAATCTTCCGATTTTGGAATTTTCTAATCTTTCAATCTTGAAATTTTTCAATCTTATAATTTTTCCGAATCCTCCAATCTTCCAATCATCACGCCAGCCATCACAAGCACACGGACACACTTTCTGATTTCGTTGGTTATTGAAAATTGTTTTTCTATTTATGTGATATACCAATCAACAATCATCTGACACCATGCAAAAACTAAAACTCATCTACCCCCTGATGGCTATATTGCTGCTCGCAGCCTGTAGCAAGAAGGAAGAACATGCAGCGGTAACGATACCCGGTATTATTCCCAAGCCTGTATCTCTCACGCCAGGCAACGGGCATTTACACTGGGATAAATCGGTTGCTATCATTGCTAAATCTGCAGACGAAAAAAATGTTGGCGAATTGCTCGCTACATTCTTAAAAGCAAAAAATATCGATGCTTCGATCGCTGAATTCTCGGAAGACCAGAATCAGATCGCTCTCTATACAGAGGAAGATTCTACACTTCACAAGGAAGGCTATAAACTTACTATCGATGACAAAGGTGTAAGTATACATGCCAGCAACGGTGCCGGTTTATTTTACGGTGCACAAACTTTATTGCAACTCTTAACAGAGAACAGCAAAGAAGTTCCGTATGTAACGATTACCGATTATCCGCGCTTCGCGTATCGCGGACTTCACCTCGATGTAGGTCGCCACATGTTCCCTCCGGAATTCATCAAGAAATATATAGACCTGCTCGCACATCATAAATTCAACCGCTTCCACTGGCACTTAACAGAAGATCAGGGATGGAGAATCGAGATCAAGAAATATCCGAAGCTCCAGGAGATCGGTGCATACCGGAAAGAAACTGTAATCGGACATGCCCGTACGGCCGACCGTAATAATGCGAAGAGCTACGATGGTAAACGTTACGGAGGATTCTATACACAGGAAGAAGTTAAAGATATAGTGAAGTATGCTGCTGATCGCTATGTAACCGTTATTCCGGAAATTGAATTACCTGGACACGCGCTCGCAGCACTCTCTGCATACCCGAACCTCGGTTGTACCGGAGGTCCGTATGAAGCCGCTACTACGTGGGGCGTTTTTGATGATGTATTCTGTGCCGGCAAGGAAGAAACATTCCAGTTCCTCGAAGGCGTGCTGGATGAAGTTGTAGAACTCTTCCCTAGTCAATATATACATATAGGTGGTGACGAATGCCCGAAGACACGCTGGGAGAAATGTCCGCATTGCAAGAAGCGCATGAAGGATGAAAAGTTAAAAGATACCCATGCCCTTCAAAGCTATTTCATTCAGCGCATTGAAAAATATCTCAATGGCAAGAACCGCCAGATCATTGGCTGGGATGAAATACTGGAAGGTGGTCTGGCGCCAAACGCAACAGTAATGAGCTGGCGCGGAGAAGAAGGCGGTATAGCTGCGGCCAAACAAAATCACGATGTAATTATGACTCCGGGCAACTGGTGCTACTTCGATCACTACCAGGATACAAGCAAAACAGAACCGCTCGCCATTGGCAATTATACTCCGGTAAGTGAAGTATATTCGTATGAGCCGGTTCCTCCACAGCTCACGGCACAAGAGGCGAAACATATACTCGGTGCACAAGCCAACGTATGGACCGAATATATACCTACCAGCGATCACGTAGAGTATATGGTATACCCGCGTGCCTGCGCGATGGCCGAAGTAGTATGGTCGCCTAAAGAAAGCCGTGACTACAACGACTTCCTGAGTCGTATGGACATACATTTCAAGCGACTGGATGAGTGGAAGGTGAATTACGCGAAACACATCCGGAAAGGAACAGACAGTTTAAACGTTTCAAAGAAGTAATTGACAACTGACAGAGCACGCTAAACAGGTAGTGCGCTAACCAAACTTTAAGCTTATCTTAGGGCTGCTGATTGAAACCATCAGCAGCCTTTTTATTTTAATCCCTTACACAAAGAAGTACCTCTGTGTTTTGAATTTACTAATAACGATTAACGAATAACTTATAACGACTATGAAGACAACCCTGAGATCACTCACAGCTGTATTATTCCTGCTGGCCCTGATGAGCTTTCAACTGATCAAGACACAACTTACGATCACTATTCGTAACGAGTTAGGCAACACAGAATCCGGTACAACGGTACGTCTATTCGAAACGGAAGACGACTATAAAGCAGAAACGAATCCGGTTGCCGAAGGAAAGACCGATGCCAAAGGTGTTGTAAAGTTCAAAGAACTGAAAGCTATCTCCTACTATGTTATAGCGAGTAAAGATGATAAGGACAACACGGGTGGCGGAGAACAAACCGGCAAACTGGAAGCAAACCGCATCAACAAAGTTACCATCGTTATTCAGTAAACTATATGTGGGAATGTCCGAAGTGCGGACGCACCTTCAGAAATACAAACCAGCGGCATCACTGCGAACGCACCACTGCCGCTGCGCAATTAAAAAATCAACCGGAGGCGATCGTGGCAATACATGATCGCCTTCTTCGTATTGTTGAGAAGATNNGAAGAGTTTCCCATCTTTGCGTCCCTGCAGCAATCGAAGAAACGCGTGCTGCATGCTGCGCGACTTGAAAAGCCAGCAGACATTACCAAACCGGTAATCCAATGGATCAAACAATCGTACGACCTGACAAACTCATGAACTATACACGCTCAACGCTAATACAAGCATTAACAAACTATACTACACGTTTTAAGGAAGAGAAATCATTTGCCGGTGATTTTCTGAAACTGCTGGAACACGATCGTGCATTTCATCGCGATCATTTACCCGGTCACATTACAGGCTCTGCGTGGATTGTTGACACAGCCCGAACATCCGTGCTTCTCACCCACCACGCTAAACTTGACAAGTGGTTACAACCCGGTGGTCATGCTGATGGCGATGAAAATGTTTTAGGCGTAGCACTGCGTGAAGCAGAAGAAGAAACCGGGCTTAAAAGTTTCAAACTCCTGCATCCAGGTATATTTGATCTGGACATCCATACTATACCCGTACGAAAAGATTTTCCGGAGCATTTACATTACGACATCCGGTTCATGTTCGAAGCTGATCCAAATGAAGAGTTAATTATTACAGACGAATCTCAGGATTTGAAGTGGGTCCCGCTCAATCAATTGTCCGAGTATACATCTAACACTTCCATCCAACGAATGCTGCAGAAGGCAATTCAGTAATCAGTATATCTGCACATGCACGTGATCGTCATGGCGCACAGCCTGACAGCCGTGGAAACGAATTTTCGGTGAGGATAGCCCGAGGCGTTTCTTCAAATGCGGCTCGATGAATATCTTTTCAACAGCTTTATTTCGCGACAGTATAGTTACAAGTTCGGTTGTGCGCTTAGCATCGAATATATAGTCAGGCTTTTTGTTTTGTGGCACTATACGCTCCATCACACCATACAGCCAATAACCTTTCGAAGCGCAACGCTCAGCATAATTCTCTTCCGATGCCCGCGGTGATTCANNTGATACGATTTCATAACAACATCACGAAGAGCCGGCCGTACATAATGCCGGTTCAATACGCAGGTACCTACATTCAGCGGCTTTACACCACCGCGCAATGGAAGCGGTACCCGTCCGAAATGTTTGGCTGCAAGTGGAACAATCGTAAAACTGCTAATGGCGTACAACAGGATAAATACAAATGAAGTCGCGAGATATACCATCCACCGTGACGAAAGTCTCTTTCGGAAAAAGAAAACAATACCGATGGCACAGAGTAAAACTATGCCACCGGTTTGCGTCAGAACAGTGAGCACTGCCAGCAGAAAAACCAGCAACAGGATCTTTACCCCCTGGCGAACAAACACTATTTACTACTGATTAAAAGTAATCCGAAGGCAATTACCACCAGCCAGAATTTATATACGGAAATTACAGCAATGGATACCCAGCCCAGTTGCATGAGCACGGCAAGCAATACAAGTATAACAGCAATAGCTTTGAGGATAGATCTGGTTTTGTTTCCCATTTTTTCTTTAATCGTTATCAGTTAATCGTTACACGTTATTCGTAAAATCCATTAGGCAGAAAACAACTTGACGACCCTTTGTCTCTTTTTCGCGTTACGTTGTGCTACCGGATTTTCGCAAAGCTATAAATATACTTTCATATTTATAGGGGTATAACGAACTATCAATACCATTCTTCGATTCCTTTGGCGGGTCTCCATTTGGAATCGGGTTCGAAGTAATTCCAGAGTAAAGCAGAAACTTTCCGGATCATCACCCATCCTTCGTTGTCAAATGTCCAGCTTTGATCGTTTTGATTTTTGGTAATGATGCAGAACACATAATCACCATGCGGAGCATTAACCAGTACAACTTCCGACCGCGACTGATTGACTGCTCCCTGTTTGGAAGCCGCCTGAATATAGGGTGGTATCTGCGAGAGAGCCTCGGTGTCCCAATAGATACGAACCATGTTGCGATATATACGTTCGCTTACACGCGGACTGATTACTTTACCTTCACGAATGCGTACCACGAGCTCTGCCATTTCGCGCGGAGTGGTTTGTCCCCAGCCATATTTAGCTTTATTTACTTCACGCCCGGGTGTGCGCGAATTTACACGTGTGTTCGTAAAGCCATTGCGTTGCAACCAGGTATTGATCGTTGTACCCGTGCCGGCCATCAACTGACACCACAGGCTCGCGGTGTTATCACTTGTTGTGATCATCAGCATGAGCACAGCTTTCAGCGCTATCTTTTCACCATCCTTGAATGAGCCGAGTAAATCATCGCCTTCATATAGCAGCGAATCTTTATAGATTAATGTAGAATCATAGCTGATCTCCTGCCGGTCGATCTTGTCAAACATACCAATGGTTATCGGCACTTTGATCATGGATGCTGTCGGAAATAATGTATCCGCCCGGAGCGTTGCTACTTTATCGGTTTTGAGATGGTGCACATAGATCCCGACATCGCCTTTAAAATCTTTTACAAGAGTCTGCAGTTTCTGTTCGAGGATCTTGTCTGTCTTCTGAGCCTTGCATACCAGGCACAGGCACGACAGGAGCACCATAAGTTGTAAACGCATGTTGTAAAATTTAGCAAATACAACTTACCTGCTTTACCGCAGGGTAGCAAATAAATTTTAGCTTTGCGGTCGATGGCAGCGATCGGAACCGATATTCACTATGCGAAAGCTTTGCTCGAGCAAGGCGATGTAGTAGCAATACCCACCGAAACGGTATATGGACTGGCGGGTAATGCATTGAACGTTGCTGCTGTAACACGCATCTTTGATGTAAAGAACAGACCACAGTTCGATCCACTCATTGTACACGTGCCCGATCTTGACACTGCGCAGAACTATATACAAGATATACCCGATGCTGCAAGACAACTGGCCGATCACTTCTGGCCCGGACCTCTTACGTTATTATTACAGAAGAAAGATATAATTCCCGACCTCGTTACTTCGGGTTTGAGCACGGTAGGCATCCGTTGCCCGGACCACCCGTTGACGAGACAATTACTGAAAGAACTTCCATTTCCGTTAGCTGCTCCAAGTGCTAATCCATTCGGGTATGTCAGTCCTACAACACCACAACATGTTAACGAACAACTGGGCGACAAGCTCCAGTATATATTGGATGGTGGTGCATGCCGTGTAGGTATAGAATCAACCATCATTGGTTTTGAAAATGATATACCTACAGTATATCGTATGGGCGGATTGAGTCTCGAACAGATCGAACACATTACAGGTCCGGTACAGGTACAAGCACACTCTACATCGAACCCGAAAGCCCCGGGACAATTGAAGAGTCATTATGCACCGGGCAAGAAAGTTATCATTGGTGTTATTGAAGAACTTCTTCAACAATATCCGGCTCATACTTCGGGATTGCTTACGTTTCATAATGACTTCAACTCACCGTTTCAATTTATCTTGTCTCCTTCCGGCAGTATGGAAGAGGCTGCGCAGAATTTATTTACGGCCTTGCGTGCTTTCGACAAAATGCCGATCGATTATATACTGGCCGAGCTTGTTCCGGAAACAGGATTGGGAAGAGCCATCAATGATCGGTTAAGAAGAGCCGCTGCCGAATAACATCGTATCCGATTCAAACTTACAATCAGTATAACACAGCAACACCGAATGTGAAAAAGGTTGCAGGCGGTTTTGCTTGCTGCTTACTTTTTAGTTTTTTTATAGTAAACCATGAACGCATAACAGTATGGAGAAACCAAAAAAAATACTCATTCTCACCGGTGGTGGTGATTGTCCGGGATTAAATGCTGTGATCAGAGGAGTTGCCAAACGGGCACGCAAAGAAAAAAACTGGGAAGTATATGGCAGTATAGAAGCCTTTAACGGTGTACTCAACGAACCACAGGAGATCGTCCGCATCACCAGTAAATTTACAGCCGGTATACATGTGCGCGGTGGTACAGTATTGAAAACAACCAACAAGTCGAACCCTATAAAATTTCCGGTGCCGCAAGCCGATGGTACGGTTAAATTCATCGATCGCTCCAATGAACTTGTTAAAAAGCTAAAGGCATTAAAGTTTGATGCCGTGATAAATATAGGAGGCGATGGTTCTCAAAAGATATCCAAAGTATTATTCGATAAAGGTATACCGGTGATTGGTGTGCCAAAGACAATTGACAATGATCTTTCGGCAACCGATGTTACATTCGGTTTTCAAACCGCAGTGCAGATTGGTACCGACAGTTTTGATAAACTGGTAACAACAGCAGAGAGTCATCATCGCACAATGATTATGGAGGTAATGGGCCGTGATGCCGGATGGATAGCGTTACACACTGCTATAGCCGGTGGTGCAGAAATATGTTTGATACCAGAGATACCGTATGATATACGCAAGATTGTAAAGCGTATAAACCTGCGCTATAAAAAAGGAAGGGGCTTTGTAAATATAGTGGTGGCTGAAGGTGCCAAACCTCTTGAAGGTACAATAACTTCGGTTGCCGGTGACAAAGGTTCTGAACATGTGCGCCTCGGTGGTGTTGCCTATCAACTCTCGAAGCAATTGAAAGATGCCGGCTGTAAAGCAGAGATACGTGAGACGGTGTTAGGACACGTACAACGTGGTGGAACACCTGTTGCCTACGATCGCGTGCTCGCTACGTTATTTGGTGTGAAAGCTTTTGAACTTGCCCTGGCCAAAGATTTTGGCAAAATGGTAGCGCTGAAGAACAATGAGTTTATAGGTGTATCGCTGGAAGAAGCCACCAAAGATTACCACGGTGTGGGTAAAGATTCGTATTTCGTGCAGGCTGCGCGCGGGCTCGGCATCAGCTTTGGCGATTGAGATGTGCATTAAATGACGTTCATGTGTTGAAACGGGTTCAACAAAATGCGATTCAGCAATCGTTTGTTTTGAGAAAATTCGAAATCACCAAATAGAATCCGGCTTTTTTACGGAACGACATTATTGTAAAAACTCAAAAATCTTAGCTTTGCTGTCCGTAAATTTTAAAACTACATCCGAACCATGAAGACAATTAACGACATTAACTTTAACGGCAAGCGCGCACTCATCCGCGTTGACTTTAATGTTCCGCTCGACAAGAGCTTTAACGTTACTGACGACAATCGTATCAGTGCTACTATTCCTACCCTGAACAAAATTCTGAAAGACGGAGGAAGCTGTATATTGATGTCACACCTGGGCCGTCCGAAAGAAGGTCCTGAAGATAAATATTCACTCCAACACACCATCAAAAAAACAGAAGAACTGTTGGGCCGCCCGGTAAAATTCGGTGGCGATTGTATTGGTGATGAAGCATTCAAACTTTCGGCTGCGTTAAAACCTGGCGAAGTATTGTTGCTTGAAAACCTTCGCTTCTACAAGCAGGAAGAAAAAGGTGATGTTGCCTTTGCTGAAAAACTTTCGAAGCACGGTGATATATATGTTAACGATGCCTTTGGAACAGCACACCGCGCGCACGCTTCTACTACTATCGTAGCACAATTCTTCAAAGATAAATGTGCAGGTTATGTAATGGCCGCTGAACTTGACAATGCGAAGAAGGTAATGGGCAATGCCGAAAAACCTTTCACTGCGATTATGGGTGGTGCTAAAATATCTGACAAGATATTAATCATCGAGAACCTGCTTGATAAAGTAAACAACCTCATCATTGGTGGTGGTATGGCTTATACATTCTTCAAAGCGATGGGAGGCAGTATCGGTAACTCACTGGTGGAAGCCGATAAACTTGACCTGGCAAAAGAACTTATACAAAAAGCAAAAGCGAAAGGTGTAGATTTACTCTTGCCAATCGATTCTGTTATAGCTGATAAATTTGCTGCTGATGCCAACACAGATATAGCGAACAACAATGCTATTAAAGACGGCTGGATGGGCCTTGACATCGGTCCGCAAGCAACACAGGTATTTGCAAAAGCTATCGAGAACTCCAAGACTATACTTTGGAATGGTCCGATGGGTGTATTTGAAATGGAGAAATTTGCAGCCGGTACAAAAGCAGTTGCTGAAGCTGTGGTGAAGGCAACGAAGAATGGCGGCTTCTCATTGATCGGTGGTGGTGACTCTGCCGCTGCTGTTAACCAGTTTGGTTTTAATGACGATGTAAGCTATGTATCTACCGGTGGTGGTGCATTGCTGGAATATTTCGAAGGTAAAGTATTGCCGGGTGTAAAGGCACTCGACTAATTACCAATATAATTTCAAGCTTGTAAATCAAAAGCCGGTGGATCAATCCATCGGCTTTTTAATTGTAGTATTGTCCTAAAACCTTTCCGGTATATTTCCGTATTGAATACTCTGAACCCGGAGAAAAACGTTGAGATCATTATATATAGT
>DJFR01000019.1:49925-52523 GCA_002432545.1 Flammeovirgaceae bacterium UBA5867
TGTTACTATCACCGCTTTGAAGTTAACATCGATTCGCTCATTAACGCGATCGAACTGAATGTATGCCTCGATGATCAGCAGAAATTTATTATACACATAAACGCTGATAAGGTGTCCAAAAGCTACTGGGGCAGTTATACCATCGATCACGATACGATTCATTTTACAGTCGATCCGTATTTCCAGGAATTCCATATCGGTACGCGCTACAACAAAAAGATCAAGTCTGGTTCTGTAAAAATTCTTGCGCACGATACACCAACCGGCTCGTACGGCATCACGCTTTCAACGCTTGCCAAAGACAGTACCAGCACACCATACTATATTGCCGATTTTGAAAATAAAGATTCTGTCTATTCTCAACTTATATCAACATTACCCGGAGACAAGATTCAGCTTACGGACGAATATGGAAGTCGCAAGACATACTCGTATATAGTGCCTGAGAAAAACAATGAACTCTACGTGGTTCGTAACAGCAATAACTTTTTTACCGCCCATTTAAAAGCGTGGCGAATAGCCAATGGTATTGCCATTGCAGAAGCCGGGAACAAAGACAAAGAACGCGTTGATACACTGCAGTATATTTCGTTTGATGCGAATATGTTTACGACACATCCGCAGCACTATCCTTTACCTAGCGGATATACTTACCTGCAAGCCACCGAAATGACCGACCCGCCTGTCGATACCTATGATTATAGTGCGTATGATACTTATTCCGACACCACCGCGTATGTGGACTACGACAATTACAAGCAAGACACCGTACACTATGTAACAGACTATAAAACGGCATTGCGACAGGCTAAAGACTCATCGCGCTACCTCATTCTTTACTATGATGCCAAAGGTTGTACCGACTGCGGGCGACATGCGTTGAAGGAAGTAATACAGGCATGGAATGATCCGTATACCTACTACGAATTTCCTGCAAACTTCAACAGTCAGTATATATTTTACATAGCGCCTGAAAAGGACAGCGTTCATTTCAAAACACTCGGGGCAAAAGAATTACCGGCAGCTATTATTGTAACACCGGATGAGAAACCGCTATATATAGCGCATGGTAAAACGTTTGATCTGACGCGACCTGGCTTTGGAGGTTATGACGCCTCATCATTCTATGAACAACTCAAGCTTCACGAAGCATTTACGTATCTGCCTGAAAAGATCAAAGCGAGTGGTTACGACAGCACCTACATCAATCAATACCTGAAAATACTACCGCTCTCCGGTCAGTATAGTCCCGATACATATTATAGCTATGACGAAGGCGTAGTAGATGTACCAGCCCCGCCCTTGTTAGCAAATGATTACGACACGGTTGCTTACGATATTGCCGCAACACCCTATATAGCCGACAGTGTTGTTGCTGACGTTATTGACAGCAACTATCCCGGTTATGTATATCCACCGGCTCCGGATGATAATTACTACAGCACTTTCACGTTACGTGCCGATACCGCTTTCGCACAAGCTATACTGGATTCGCTGGTAAGTAAATACTATATGCATGCACCTGCTGACAGTGCGCATGCAGCTCGCATTGTCGATGTAGTCTACCAATTTGATGATTACTATTGTCCGTTTTACAGCAGTTCATTCGTAACGCCCAACGGTACTATTTTCAATCCGCGGATATCCTTTCAATACCTTATCCGGAATTATACTCCGTTATCAAAGCATAGCTATTCATCGTATAATTATTCAGGCTATGGCGTATCGCTCTATGAGCTGATCAGCAAACGCGTTAACCGGTTCATTACCTATATTGACGCATCCAACGGTGAAAAACAAAAGGCACTCGATTTCCAGAAAGAATTGATCAAACATCTGCCTGCCCTGCGCTCGCTAGAGATGCCGCTATACATCAGCAACCTGGTAGTATGGTATGACACACTTCAGCATCATGATCTGCAGGATAAATTTGTAACGGATTACCTGCAGGAAATCGGAGGTAACGCGGCTAACGCAATAGCAAAGACCGATGCGATTATGCAACAACTGAGACGCGACAATATACCGGAAGTAATGGATTATGACTATAGCAACAATTACTATTACTACCTGGGTGGTAATTACCGGTATAATGTAGATGACCGGGCCAGCACGCACTATGGCTATTATAAACATGCCGAAACCCTGAACAGCGTGGCATGGCATTATTACCAGCATGTAGCCGATAGAGACAAACTTCAGATGGCCTTAACCTGGTCGCAATCATCGCTCGCATTGGATCCTGAAAATCCGTACTTCCTGGATACGTATGCTCATCTGCTATATAAAACCGGTAAAACCAAAGAGGCAGTCAAATATCAAAAGAACGCAGTGTCTCAATTGAGCAGTAAAAAGCTACGGTTCGAGATTGATGATGCGCAGGCCGAAACGATCCGTGCCGATTACACTAAAATGAAAAAGAAAACATTGTAAATATAATGAGAGTCTGATATAGCGTCAGGCTCTCATTTCGGCTGCTGACTACGGGCTACGGATTGCCGGATGATTTTCGGTTAGCTATTATTCTGCTTTATATAATATAAATATATAGTATCAGCTTTAGTTTTCGCCTTCTTCTTTTTGGCCCAGGGAGAACCA